>NZ_JBNRJY010000534.1:0-1155 GCF_059414725.1 Wolbachia endosymbiont of Tuta absoluta | reverse complement strand
AAAAAAAAAATGATTTCAGCTGTGAGTCCATCAGGTGACTTTGGGTCATGCCCTCGTCGCCTCACATTTAAAAAAATGAACAACATAATATCATATAATCCCAAATTTGGATACCTGCGTAATTGCTCAAAACTACGCGACCTGTGGATTTTCGAAACGGGCATAAAGCAGACACACATGATATTAAAGGACGCATCGGAAGTAAAGAAGCTTGAAATAAGAGGTCTTAGTGTCAACTGTTTCATTGAGCAATTTCTCCTTTTCTCGAACAGGTTAGCTGTTATATTTACTCCATTATGATATTAAGGAATCAGTTATCTCCAAAAAAACTGCCCTTATTTTATTACCGAAATCATTCTTTCACTGCTGTAATGCATGTCTGTAAAACTTTTTAATTGTTTGAACAAAAATTTTTTGACCCTCCACTGGCCTATGCATGCGGAATTGCGGAAGACAAAAATGGAAATGGATGGAAGGAGAAGAGGGAGGCCTTTGCCCAGCAGTGTGATCGATCAGTCTTCTATACATACATATACTAGATTTCCGCCCAGCGATTTAACCCGCTGCCACTCATTTTTCCGTGGTAATAATTTTTATCCCGCGGTAAAAACTAGCCTATGTGTTATTCCAAGTTAAATTCTACCTGTGTTCCAAATTTCATCCGAATCAGTCAAGCCGTTTGAGCGTGATGAGGTAACAAACATACATACATACACACACATAAACTCTCAGATTTATAATATTAGTACGGATAGTATAATACCGAAAGAATACCAATTTGACCAAAAAATTTATGAAAACAAGATTTATTTTTCAATTTTAGAAGCAAACTTTGATCTTTTGAAAGACATTTAAGTTTAATAAGAAGGTTGTATCAATTTGATTTGTATGTATGTTACATCGCACCTGCGTATAGTTTAGTCGCCAAATTTCGGATTGTTTGAATAATCAAAATATATGTGTCATATTTTATACACATTGGAAATTGCGCGACCGATATTAATTCGTGTTAATTCTGACCCAGTATCCAGAATGGCTGTTTAGCTATAATGCCGCTAGCATCTTGGGATCGATCTTTACGTGGATTTTATAGCACTGGCATGGTGATGTTTGCTCATGATGAGGAAAGCACTGTCCGTCAAATAGTATTTGAGC
>NZ_JBNRJY010000533.1:0-1174 GCF_059414725.1 Wolbachia endosymbiont of Tuta absoluta | reverse complement strand
ATAAATATTAAATTTTATATTTTCACCTATTAATCTTTTGATCGATCACTTTTTTCTCCGCTCGTCCGTCTGTCTGTCACGTCCGGACAGACGTTCCGTTAATAGTAAAAACGGCCACTTTTGGTATTAATTGCCATATCTTTAGTGACAACTAATATTGCATTGAGTGTGCAGATTCAAATTTTACTTCAGGTTAATCCTATGAAGTTGGGCAACGGATATTCTAATAGATTGTTTGTATAAGGAGTAAAACAGTTTTTTTGTAAAGTGGCGCCACTGTCGTGGTCGTTCACAAGTATAAAGCCTTAACAATAAAACACAGTATTCTTACCTAGTGCAAAACATGTATTTGATATTTACCAAGTAAACGTCTTCGTTTAAGAAAATATCACCCTGTAAAGCTGTCACTTTTTGCCAAGTGTGACATTCAAGACAGTTTTAATAGGATTATTTTACTATTAATAAAATAGTAATAGGACTTGTCAGATATGGTTAATCACTAATCTAAAAATACTTTACTTATTGACGATTTATTGTGCACAGAATCAGTAAAGGGACAAACACATCGGGTAAAAAGTGACTTATACTGAAAACAGAATCCGGGCTGATGATATGAAAAAACTTTCCCAAAGGAACATAGGTCGAAATATGACAATAAAAAATTGAGCTTCCATTGTAACCCCAAATCAGCTGATCGGCTATTTTATAATTGAAGGTATTTTTTTTATATTTCATACTTATGTTCTTTCTTAAAAATGTTCCTTATCACTATCCCGTCTTGAGTTTTCGCTACCGGTCACTTGTAAAATTTCACTCTATAAAGAATACAGATACAGCAGGCACTTTATATCTAATAAGATTTTTATATAATATAACTAAATAAAATCAATACGTCCTCGCTTCCCCGTTTCAATAATAAGTATGAAATTAATTTTATTTAATGTATACCTTTGATATATAAGAAAAAACAATAACTCTCAGTCCGGTACGGCTGTCATTATTTGAGAGCATAACTTATAAATGCCGTGTGATACCGGCTTAGAATAGCATCACCCCATTTCTTTCCTGTGGGAGTCGTAAGAGGCGACTAAGGGACTCGAGGGTGTGTATTGCAATTTTAGGCGATGGGCTGACAACCTGTCACTATGGTGATACACAATTTTCCGAATGACTC
>NZ_JBNRJY010000532.1:0-517 GCF_059414725.1 Wolbachia endosymbiont of Tuta absoluta | reverse complement strand
AACTTGAAGTAACCGGATAAAATCTGAGTCACACTTCCAAGTGCTGGTACCCACGAAAGCAATGCAACTGCACAAATCAGTAGGTGCCTTACAATTTTTGGTGTTTTGTCTTCATTCTCTAATTTGTGATGTGATCGATCGTGACGTAAGTAAGGGTTCTCAGGGTTTCCAGCAAAACAAATACATTAGAATACATCTAATTCTGAGGCTGTCAGGGAAAACAACTTTACCAGCCCGGCCACGACATATTTTGTCGTCTAATGCGCGCAGTGTCGTTGCCGTGTGATGCTGGCTTTGAATAGCATCACGTCGTCACGTCAAGTCGCTTCTTACGACACCCAAGATAAAGTAATGGGGGGGATGCTATTCTAAGCCAGCATCACATCTGACATTGAATACCAAACTGTAATGGCATGCCGCTCGAGTGGTACATAATTTAAATGAAAAATATTTCTTCTTGATAAAATCCTGCATAAGTGAATAGTGGTTAAAACAAAAAACTTATTGAAAAAATCCG
>NZ_JBNRJY010000531.1:0-16417 GCF_059414725.1 Wolbachia endosymbiont of Tuta absoluta | reverse complement strand
CACTTGTTGAACCTGCTCCAATAATAGTGTGTATTTCATCAATGAAAAGAATAGCGCCAGGTTTTGCCTCAATTACTTTTATTATAGATTTTATTCTCTCTTCGAAGTCACCTCTATAGCGTGTTCCTGCAAGAAGTGATCCTAAATCCAAAGCATAAATTATGCTGGATCTCAGTGCACTCGGAACACTACCTTCAATAATTTTCAATACCAAGCCTTCAACTATTGTTGTTTTACCAACACCTGGTTCTCCGACATATAAAGGGTTATTTTTTCTGCGTCTTAGCAAGATTTCTATAGTGCGATTTAATTCATAATCACGACCAATGACATAATCTATTTTTTTGCTTCTTGCATAATCATTTAAATTTCTACAATAATTTTGTAGAACTTCTTCATCTTTTAATAATTCACCTTTATTTGCTACAGTAGAGATATCGTTATTCTTATCAAGTTTTATCTTGCGATTAGTTACATATTCTTCTATATCACCTGAATATTTTATATTGGATATGTTATAAATCAAATTAGAATCCTTTGCATTCTGTTTGCATAATAGCTCTTCAATGTATAAATCTTGCTCAGACAGAATCTCTAATAGAATACTTGCTCCATTTATTTCTTTTCTTCCCAGACGATGAGCTCGTATCATGGCTTTATGTATTATGCGTTGAAATAGCACATCAGGCTCAACTTTATTGACAGTTAATTCGGAGTTGTCTTGTAAAAAACCTTTTGCATTATTACCACGATCATTCCTTAATATAATATTATCTATATTTATGATTTCACCAGCTCTGATGTTACATCTTGATAAAACATAATTTACATCCACATCTTTGGTTAATGCTAGCAACAAATGTTCCACTTTTGCATATTTAAGCTTACAATCAGAAGCAATCTGTAACGCTCTATTTAAACTTGCCTCTAAATTTTTAGAAATCATCTATTCTCTTTAAAAGTGTAAATTTATATATAATTAGTAGCACACAATTATTAAAAAAACTGAAATCTAGCAGCTCGTTGTAGCCAAATTGAATTAAGCTACAGATTATAGTCCACACAGCCTAACATTATACCGTTGTGATAATCTCAAAACGTTATAAGCAGCAGAATTAAGATTATCAAATTGTAGGTAAATCTAATTTGGGCTAGCTATATATTCTTTCTACCATCCTCCAATCACTTCACTTTGCAGCAAGTTTACTGGAGCTTTTAAAGAATAGAAGAATAGTTAAGTACATTAATACGCTTTTTCTAGTACTCTGCTTTTCTTCTTAAATACATTGATCTTTTTTCTACCGTATTTAGCCTTTAACGTACTTGGCCTTTTAAAGATCTTTTTGCTGTTACGTTTTTGAGATTGCATACTACAATCAAAATTTGGCTCTCCTTCTTTATCTGCTAGTGCAGGCAGTCTTCTCTTATCTTGAGGTGTAACAAAAGATAATGCAAATCCTTCAGCTCCCGCACGTGCAGTTCTACCTATACGATGAACATAATCAGCTTGCGATTGTGGTACATCATAATTGATAACATGTTGAATGTGCGGAATATCAAGACCGCGAGAAGCAACATCTGTTGCAACCATGATTTGATTGCGGCCACGACGAAAAGAATCAATGACTCTTTCACGCTTGTGCTGCCTTAAATCACCATGAATTGCCAAAGCGCTATAGTCATCTTTGTGCAATTTGTCAGCTAGCTGATCCGCTCCTCGCTTTGTTTTGACAAAAATAATGATTGATCCTTTGCGCTGACATAATTGTGTAACAAGCTTGCCATATTTTTCTGATTCTGATGCATAAACAACTTCTTGTTTAATTTTTACAGAAGTTGTAGCCTGGCAATCGACAGAAACACGCTCTGGTTGATTAAGATATTTTTCAGTAAGTTTTACTATTTCTCCAGGAAGAGTTGCAGAAAACATAAGAGTTTGCCTTATTTTAGGCAAATGCTTCATAATTTCTTCAATCTGAATTCCAAAGCCCATATCAAACATACGATCCGTCTCATCAAGCACAAGAATACCAACATTCCGAGTAACTAAAGTTTTACGCTCAATATGGTCTATAATACGACCAGGAGTACCTATTATAATTTGTGGTTTTTTCTGAAGCTGATTTAGCTGCCTAAAAATAGGCTCGCCTCCGATCAACAAAGCAACTCTTAGTAAAGAACTTTGAGATAAGAGTTTTCTTATCTCACTTGTTACCTGATGAGCAAGCTCTCTGGTTGGCACGATGACTAAAGCTGAACCAATGCTTGGCTCATTCATCAATTTAGCAACCAGTGGAATAGCAAACGCTAAGGTTTTTCCAGTTCCCGTTTGAGCAGACCCAAGAATATCTTTGCCCTGAAGAGCTAGAGGAATCGCTTGCACCTGAATCGGGGTTGGAACACAAAGATTATTTTTACTTAGAGCTTGCCTAAGCAAAGTTGGAAGCCCCATTTCATGAAAATTACTCACAATACATTACCCTATTAAAAAGCTTCACGATAGACTAATCTTCCAATCTTAAATTTATTGCAGACTTTTTATCTTCTCCGTTCCTACCACGCTCTTCTTTAAGCTCATAACTTACTCTTTCCCCTTTCATTCCTCTCTTTTTATCCTCTCCTCGAAGTTCATCAGGTCTTATTCCTGAACGTTCTAATGTACTAACATGTACAAAAACGTCCTCACCTTTACCTTCTGGCTTGATGAAACCATAGCCTTTTTCAACATTAAACCATTTTATATTACCAAATTCCATATGGATAACTCCTAAACTACTAACTAACATTATTAATGTGATGAAAAACTTTGAAATTACGATTTAGAATGCTTTAAGCTTAGTTACTGCAACTAAACTTCTATACTCCATAGTCTATTCTTAACATTACATAGTAATAGTACACAATTATTGTACTTAATGCAACTAAAATTTTTAATCACTAAGTGAACCTGCTACTGTCATTTCGCTAACTTTAATCGTTGGTGAATTAAACTGCCCACAGAAAGTTAGGTCATTTGCAACAACTAAATTGCTAAACATATTTTTCAAATTGTCGGCAACAGTAATCTCGTGTATTGGATACGTTATTTTACCATTTTCTATAAAAAATCCGCATGCACCTTGACTATAATCGCCATTGATTAAATTAACACCAAAACCAAATAAATCAGTTACATATATTCCTTCTTTTACTTCCTCAATTAATTCCTTAAACGATCTATTACCATTTTTGAAATAGAAATTACTAGCTGAAGGAATAATTGCAGCATTACTTGCACGAGTTGCATTTGCGGTCGTTTCCAAGTTTAATTTCCTAGCCGAATATAGATCTAAAATCCAGTTTTGCAGTACTCCATTTTTTACAAATTCATTTCTTCTGCTCATTATTCCTTCCCCGTCAAACGGTCTTGATGTTATACCCCTTGGTAACAATGGGTCATCAATAATGCTAATCTCAGTATTAAAAATTTGATTATTTAAACTATTTCTCAAAAAAGAGCTATTATTTACAATATTGCTACCATTTATGGCAGAAGCAAAGCTCTTTACTAGCTCTTTTGCTGCTCTTTTTTCAAAAACAACCGGAAATTTGCCTGTCCTGATTGTACATGAACCCAATTGATCTATTGCTCTTTTTGCTGCTTCTTTCCCTATTGACTCCGGTGTTTTTAAATCACTGAAGTTGCATGCTACATCGTAATCGTAGCCTATTTTCATTTCATTCTTTTCTCCAGCAACAACAGAAACCTGATTAACAAAAGTTGACTTACTAAATGAACCAACAAAACCAGAAACGGTTGATAATACTGTATTTACTGAAGTATGTGAAGATGAAGCTCCTTCGGAATTAATAATATTTTTATGTGCAAGAGATGAATTTTCTGTAGCTTCAGTAATTTCTTTTAAGTTATCAATTGTTACAACATTATTATCTGAGATATTTAAATCTGCAGAAGAGATATAATTACTGCCATCTACAGCAAAACTAATATAAGGATCTTCCTGGGCATTCTTTGCCATTTCCACCACTTGGCTCACTGCACTACTAAGATTATTCAAATCGTTTGTGGAAATATACGCAGCTTTGTTCTTACCTGCTATAGCTCTAATTCCGACAGTACAGTTTTTAGATTGTGATATTTGTTCAATTTTTGATAGACGCTGAGAAACCGAGGTCTTATTAGTTTCATATATTGTAACTTCTGCGTCTTGATTCTGCTTTTTTATTAGTTTAGTGATATCTGCTGCAATATTTAATATATTCATTTTTCATTCCTTGAGTTTCTATAAAGATTCTGCACCACCTATAACTTCAATCAAATCAGTTGTAATTGCTGCTTGACGAGAACGATTATAAAGTAATGCTAGTTTATTTAGCATTTCTTTTGTATTTCTGTTTGCTGATTCCATAGCAACCATCCTAGCACTATTTTCACTTGCTGCACTTTCAAGTAAAGCAGAATAAAGAGAAGCTGTAACATAATCTTGAGTCAAAGATTTTAAAATAAACTCAATATTTTGTGGTTCATACTCATAGCTGTAATCTGTTAGAGGACTAACTACAGAATTATCAATTAATAATGAGTCTTTACTCCATGGTTTTATTGTTTCTAATATTGGCTTTTGCATGAAGGTATTATAGAATTTACTGTAAAAAACCTTAACTTTATTGTATTTACTTAGATCTATATCACTAACCAAGGCTTCCACACGCTTTAGTGTGATTTCCTTACTATTTTCAACCTTCAAGATATTTTTAGAATTAAATCTATTTTTGCCTGTCTCAAAAGCTTTCTTACCAAAAAAAACAATGTCTACTTTCTTATCATTTGCAATTAATTTGTTTATATGCTCCTGACTAAATTTAACAACAGAGGAGTTGAAGCTGCCACATAAACCACGATCAGATGCAATAATAAATACTAGGAAAGAATCTTCATTATTGATATTTAGAATTCTTGCTAGTAACTCTTGATCCGCTGATAGCGCTAGTGAAGAAATAATGCTATGCAGCTTAGATATATGCAATTTTGAATTTGATAATTTCTTTTGGCTTTGTAATAATTTTGCTGCAGAAACCATTTGCATTATTTTCGTGATTTTCTGCACAGACTTAATATTTTTAATTCTTAAGGATAATTCCTTTAAGCTCTTCATTTTATATATAATTCTAATTTATTAAAATATATAACTGGTAATGTCTAAAAACAAGTTTTTTTGACATTGGAATCAAACCTAACTAAGAAACTCACAGATTTACTGTTTTGAGATAAAGATTATATTAAAGCAATCTCGATGTAAAAGTATCACACCTTATGGAGTCTTATAATATAAGGTAAATACAATTAAGACTATTGCAACTTGAGCACTTATAATCCCATTGCTTTAGCTCTTTATTACAATCAACACATTTCCAACCTGGATCAGGCACAGCTTCTGAGTTCATCTTATTTAGCCAGTAAATTGCTTGATCATACTCTTGTAGCATAATCTTGAGCTGTACCATAACAAGGTAGATTGATATGTAATTAGCTTTTTTCATAGCAATATCTAAATGCTGACTTGCAAGATCATATTTCCCTAAGCTAATTGAAGACAAAGCAAGCAAGCAATAACTAAAATAATAATCAGGGCGTAAGTTATATAGTCTTTCAGCGCCTTTATTATTTAACTTGATATACATTCTAGCTGATTGAGGAGTAGGATTTACTCTATACTCTTCCTCTAATACTGTGGAAGCTTTTCTGATTTTTTCAAGCTTGATATATAATTCTGCCTTTAAATAATTGATGGGCTGAAAAGTTGCATAATAACTTTGTGCTTTAGCTAAATAATCTATAGCTTTGCAAAAACTTCCTTTACTTTCGTATTGCTTTGCTAAAGCGCAATAAAAAACCGCTAACATCTTTTTACGATCAAAGGGAAGAAAAATATTGAATTTGATAGCTTCCTTTAACTTTGAAATTGCATTTATCCAATCTTCTTGCAATATACAATGCTCTATTTGAAAGGGAATAGACAAAATTTTATCATTAATTGAACTAGAGCAATATTCTATAAATTTTTGAAAGACTAACCTTTCTTGCTTTAGGTGAATAATCAGTTTATTGATCAGAAGTAGAGCTAAGTTGCGATTTTTACTTGCAATACTCGTTAAATTATGGCTGAAAAAGCTGTAATTTCCCGTTTTACCTGAATTAAAGAGCTTTACTAAAGATAATTTATCACTTTCTTCATTTAGATTTTTAATTAGCTTATTGGTGTTCTCTATATTACCTAAATCTAAGCTAAAGAAAGCTTCAAAGAGAAGCAATTCTTCCCTACTTCTTCTTCTATTTTTTATGTTAGCAAATGTTGATGAAATAGAAGAACAAAAACGTGCAACTGCAATCAATAAAAATAATAAGACTACGCAAGCAAGAATAACGAAATATAGATCAATACTTATAGTGTAATTGCCTAATTCCAATTTTATTACTTCACCACTTACCTTGATCCATATGCCAAATAAAAACGAAAAAGCAAAAATTATAAAATAAATCATGAGATGTATTGTAATAAGTGACGATATATTATTGAAGTATTCTTGAAAGCTACAATAAAATCATTCAATTTATTAAGCCATGGTTTGAATTCTGGGTATGTTAAGTCACTTATTGCGGTGGCTATGCTCTGCCAATCATTATCGCTTATTAATTCTTCAATTTCCGCAAGCTTTAACCTGAGTGGATCACTACGATCATCTATCTTGATCCAATTTGAAATGATTTTTTTAAACAAGTTACTTTTATTGTAGTTAATAACAGTCATGTTCTTCTCAAAAGACAATTTCAACCCGCATAAAGTATCTACCTCTTTCAAATTTTCCAATTCATTGACTGCATTTTCTATTTCTGGATCGTCAAGCTCTGATATCAAAGGCTTTATTGAATTTATATGATTATCAAACTTGGCTTCTTGCAATAACGAATTCTTCATCTTAATCACAAGTAGCAGCAACTTTGCGAGGTTCTTATGTCTTGAACTACCGTCACCTTGCTCACATTGAGTGTGCAGATTTCTCTTTAAATCAAATATCTTTTTCTCTACCTTAATTTGATTAACTTCAAGCAACATTTTAAGTTCATCTATCTTTTCCGTTACAATACTTATACTATTTTCACTCTCTTGCTGATTTATTTTAAAAAATATTATGTTATTTATTGTAATATAGCTAACAAACAACAATATAATTAAGAACCAACCTATGCATTTTCTCCAAGTATCATTCATAACGTAATATCTCCACAGGATCTTGAGCAGCTGCTTGTAATGCAGGAGGAATTGTCGCTAAAAATGATAAGAACAATGCAAGTGCAGAAATGTTAATCACATCTTGAGAGACTAATATCACTGGCAAACTTGAAAAAAAGTATATCATAGGATCAAACAGTTTGATGTTGGTAATGTTTTCTAAAAACACTCTAATACTTTCAATATTGAGAGAAAAAACAACCCCTATAATAGAGCCAAGACAAGTTCCTGTAAAACCAATCAGCAATCCACAAGCACAAAATATGCGCATAATGCTTCCGCTTGTTGCACCAAACGTACGCATAATTGCAATTGCAGATTTCTTTTCTTGCACTATCATCATCAAATTTGAAACAATATTAAATGCTGCTACAACTATAATTAAAGTGAGAATTAAAAACATCACATTTCTTTCAGTCTTTAAAGCATTAACATAATGGCTTTGCTGAGACTGCCAACTTTCAGCTCTCATTCCTGTTTCTTTTGCTATAGCGTTTGCTAGCTTATTAGCCATAGCAATATCATCTACAAACACTTCTATATTTCTCACATTATCTTTATAATTAAAAAAAGCTTTAGCTGACTTTATGGGCATATACATTAAGGTATTGTCGTACTCAAACATACCCATATCAAATATTGCTACAACTTTATATTCTTTCATTTTTGGTATTTCACCAGACAGTGCATCAAATCCTTCAGGTGATATAAGCATAATGTTATCACCATAATCAATATTCAAAGCTTCTGCTAATCTTGCCCCTATTATGATACCTTCATCGAATTTTTCCACGTTACCCATAATTACATTATTCTTAACGATAGTATTATTAAGTAAGTCTTTAGTTGACACACCACGGACTACGCTACCCACAATTCCACTATTTGCTGCAACGATCACTTGATCATTGGTCATAGAAGTAGCTTTTAATACACCTGGGATTTTCTCAATAGATTTTAACACTGCGTGGTAATCTGAATTTATGCTTCTATCAAAGTAAACATTAATATGACCATTAATGCCAAGTACAGAGTCGAGCAGCTTTGCTCTGAACCCATTCATTACAGACATTACTACTATTAGCGTTGCAACTCCAAGAGCAATACCAATAATAGAAAACAAGGCCATTATAGAGCAAAATCTAGAATTCTTTGCTCGCAAATAGCGAATAGCCATAGTAAATTCAAAGGCAATAGACATTATACTAAGATTTAAATATCATACTTTTTATGCTTCATATAACTGTAATTTTTCCTTTACCTCAAATGAGGTTGTCTAAATTTAGCAAGCTTATAGAATATATTCAATGTTCTATATTAAGACCTTCCATATATATCGTCCAATCTTACTATATCATTATCAGATAAAAACTTTCCTACCTGAAACTCAACTATCTCAAGAGGAAATCTTGTACTTTTATTCTCAATTTTATGAAACACCTTCCTTGGAATCTCTACTACATGATTTTTTGTTATAGCATATGTTTTGTCATCTAAACTCACGCATCCAACCCCTGATAGTATTATATGGTACTCATCTCTATAGTGGTGAAATTGCTTAGAAGTGCAGCTCAGTGGATTTATAAAAAGGTATTTTATAAGAAAATCCTTGCCCATTAAAACTACACTATAAAATCCCCATGGCTTAACCTCTTTCCTTATTGGCTTTACTTCCTTAACTTTATTAATGAACAACATTAGGCTCTTACTTGGCCGTTTATAAACTCTACCTAGTAAATTTTTTGCATCATTTTCTGTCATCAAAACTGGCTCTCTTCCTTTGATTACAGCTTGAAACGACTCAAAATTCTTATTAAATCTCTTACTTAACTCTAAAACTGAACCCCAAGTGCCAACATCCATCCAATCGAAATTGGCTTCTATCATTACAATATTTTCTGCTTTTTCTATCACTAGGTGATCAATAGATGTATCACCCATTCCTGCACAATTTTGCTGTTCTAAATACAGAAATCTCTCTCGTGATACAAAATGCTTCATACTTTCACAACATAAATTATAGAGAGTCGGAGCAATTTTTTTTATCTCATCTATATAGCGTTTTGCTCTAAACACAAATATTCCAGAGTTCCAATAATGATCGTTACTTACCTTACGCTCGGGTTTTTCTGTAAAATCTTTTACTATATGACATTTTTCTTTCTGACCATATACTGCATTTATATAGCCGTATTCCGAATTGAATTCATGAGGCTTTATCCCAAAAGTGACTATAGAGTCAGTTTCAGAGGCTAGCTTAGACGCTTTCTCAATAGAAACATAAAAACTATTCAAATCACCTATAAAATGGTCTGAAGGCAGAACTAAGATTGTCTCGTTCCTATCGCAGAGAAGCACAGCAATTAGTATTGCTGCCGCTGTCCCAATTTTAACTGGTTCAAAAACTACTTTACATTCCTGTAATGCATGTAATTCCTGCATCAATAATGACTCATATTGTATATTTGTGGTAATGATGGGTGGCATATAATCGCCTTTTAGCCTCAACAAAGTGTTGTGAAACATAGTATTCTGACTAAATATTTTCTGAAATTGCTTTGGCTTAGATAGAGGCCAAAGTCTGCTGCCACTACCACCACACAGTATTACAGGGCGCATTTAATTAAGATATTAATTATTTGATTAATATCTTATACTAACGGCAAAATGCATGCAAGTTTTTATTGTGAGATGATTAAAGTAAAAAGTAATTTAAAGTGATGGTTGACTACGAGCGTGATGGAGTCCCTACATTTCGTGATGAGTCTTGTCTTCTTTCTATCTCTCTATCAATATGAGGAGTGTTGCTTTTTTGATTAACGGCTGCAGCTACTTTTTCATCAGTTTTGTTTTGCAACTTTTCCTTTAAGCTTTCTCCAACACCTAGTTCTCTAGATTTATCTATACTTTCACTATTTTTGCTCAACCCCTTCTCTAAGTTTTTTTCAATATCTGATTTTCTAGCGTTAAGCTCTTTCCATGTACCCGCTATGCTAAGTGGCTTATGATCCTTCTGCTTCGGCTTTGGCCTTTCCCCATTTGTAACAACATTAAAGTCGCGTTTTACTTCTTTCCAACATTCTTTAAATTGGTGTTTCCACATAGTAAGATAAGCATCACCATACTTTTTCTCATTTGCTACAAACAATAAAATTGGAGCCTTAAGTATGGTAGCTCCCATATTCACTAAATTTTTTACTGCCATTGCAGGGGTGAACAAAAGATAGCCAAAAGACTTTGCAATTGGGTTTTGTTCGCTTATTAAATACTCCCCTAACTTTATAGGAAGAGAGGTCAACAATTTAGTACAAACTTTAGCCAAGCTTGTAGCAAAAACGATAGAAACAGATATAAGACTTTTATCTAGCTCTAGATTACCATCCTGATCTCTAATTTCTGAAAAATGGGTGCTTAGCTTCTTGTAATCACTAGCGTATAGTAATTTTCCATTTCTTCCTTTTTCATCTCTATCTTTCTCATCAACTTCTCCCGTGTCATCATTGATGAAGCAACCTTTTTTAGCAAGAAAAGAAGAATTAGTTAATCTAAGTAACTTAGTATCAACCTCAAAGACCGGCAAGTGTTTTTCAAGATCTATTTTTGAAAACTTAAATGGCTTATAAAATTTACTATAATCATTAACCTCACGCCTACCTTTACTAACTAAAAAGTCAATAGTAAAGTAAGATTTTTTATCAATTTCCTTAACCAAGGCTAGATCAAATTTGTATTCATTATATATAAGCTGGTACTCTGGATTTCCGTCTTTATCTTTTACAAGCTTGTCATTTTTTTTTACAACTCTTCCAGAATCTACAATCTGATCATAATCTTTTAGATATTGACACTTTCGTCCATCCTCATATATCATTACCTTTCTAAGGTCTTTGACATAAACTTGAGATTCAGATGAACTAAATAGATCCTTCACCTTCAGCGTAAGGTCTATTCCCCACTTTTTCAATGTCTCTAACATATTGCTAAACCAAAATCGCTATAGTTCAATAATAAAACTAGTACACTAATAATATATTAACATAGAACTGGCAACTTTACAAGAAAATATGCCTATAAAAGAAAAAAGTCGTAAAAGCAAGGACTATATAAGTAATGCTTGATAAGTATTTTATGCATGTAATTGTAAAAATCCTTAGAGGTACGCTGTCTATATAATCTTCACACACTACCTGCATTCCAAGAACTGCATGCCAAAAAATGCAAAACACCAGTATAACAAAAAACAAAAGCTCTAGTGGATGATTAATAGCCTGAAATAATTTTTCATTAAAAGATAAAGGGCTATCAACATAAAATGTGCAAGAAAATGAGTAAATAAACCAAGGAAATAAAAATAACAAAATCACCGCAGAAACACGCTGGATCCACCAATGATGTACTGAATTTACAGATTGACTCATATAAATATAAATAAAAAAGCCATAGTAGAAAGAAATAGCATTATTGTTAGTAATATAGCACTTTTTAAAACACTAGCAATTTCTAAATTAAGCCCAGCATCCCACAATAAATGACGAATACCATTGAGAAAATGATACATAAAGCTTACAAAGCATAAGATATAAGCTAATTTAGCAACAGGAGTGAACAATAATGCATTTAAGCACCTTACTATAATTAACTTAGGGGAGTAAACATATAATATAAAATACCAAGAAAGTATGATTAATAAAAGAAACAGCAAGATACCAGTCAATCTATGCATAATAGAAAAAAAACTAGTAACTTGATATATTTGTAAATGTGGGGAAAGAGGCCTGTTACTCATAAAATTTCGTTATCGAGAAATTAAAAAATAAAGTAGAAGTAAAGACAGCAGTATAGTACATAATGACACTATTATTTGAAATGGTGAATTACGTACAAAGCCTAAGGAGGTAATCCAGCTGCAGATTCCCCTACTGCTACCTTGTTACGACTTCACCCCAGTCACTGATCCCACTTTAAATAACTCCTTCCTTGCGGTTAGGCCATTAGCTTCGAGTGAAACCAATTCCCATGGCGTGACGGGCAGTGTGTACAAGACCCGAGAACGTATTCACCGTGGCATGCTGATCCACGATTACTAGCGATTCCAACTTCATGTACTCGAGTTGCAGAGTACAATCCGAACTGAGATGTCTTTTAGGGATTAGCTTAGGCTTGCGCACCTTGCAGCCCATTGTAGACACCATTGTAGCACGTGTGTAGCCCACTCCATAAAGGCCATGATGACTTGACATCATCCCCACCTTCCTCCAGCTTATCACTGGCAGTTTCCTTAAAGTACTCAGCATTACCTGATAGCAACTAAGGATGAGGGTTGCGCTCGTTGCGGGACTTAACCCAACATCTCACGACACGAGCTGACGACAGCCATGCAACACTTGTGTAAAATCCGGCCGAACCGACCCTATCCCTTCGAATAGGTATGATTTCCATGTCAAGAAGTGGTAAGGTTTTTCGCGTTGCATCGAATTAAACCACATGCTCCACCGCTTGTGCGGGTCCCCGTCAATTCCTTTGAGTTTTAATCTTGCGACCGTAGTCCCCAGGCGGAATGTTTAACGCGTTAGCTGTAATACAGAAAGTAAACTTCCCATATTTAACATTCATCGTTTACAGCGTGGACTACCAGGGTATCTAATCCTGTTTGCTCCCCACGCCTTCGCGCTTCAGCGTCAGATTTGAACCAGATAGACGCCTTCGCCACTGGTGTTCCTCCTAATATTTACGAATTTTACCTCTACATCAGGAATTCCTCTATCCTCTTTCAATCTCTAGATTAATAGTTTTAAAAGCAATTCCAAGGTTAAGCCTCGGGATTTCACTTTTAACTTATTAACCAGCCTACGCGCCCTTTACGCCCAATAATTCCGAATAACGCTAGCCCTCTCCGTATTACCGCGGCTGCTGGCACGGAGTTAGCCAGGACTTCTTCTGTGAGTACCGTCATTATCTTCCTCACTAAAAGAGCTTTACAACCCAAAGGCCTTCTTCACTCATGCGGCATGGCTGGATCAGGCTTTCGCCCATTGTCCAATATTCCCCACTGCTGCCTCCCGTAGGAGTCTGGACCGTATCTCAGTTCCAGTGTGGCTGATCATCCTCTCAGATCAGCTATAGATCATTGCCTTGGTAGGCTATTACTCCACCAACTAGCTAATCTAATATAGGCTCATCCAATAGCAATAAATTTTTCCCCCGTAGGGCGTATACGGTATTAGTTGCCGTTTCCAACAATTATTCCATACTACTAGGTAGATTCCTATACATTACTCACCCGTCTGCCACTAAGTTATACCATAGCAAGCTACAATATAACTCCGTTCGACTTGCATGTGTTAGGCCTGCCGCCAGCGTTCATTCTGAGCCAGGATCAAACTCTCAAATTTAGACTTCAACCTATAAAAGGTTGAGGGTACATCGGATAAATCCGACAAAAAATAATTTAGCTTAATACTGCTGCCTTTATTTCTACTTTAGAAATATTTTAATCTCCAACTATTCAAACAACTCTAAGAATATTATTATGTGATATAATCACTATGTCAATATGTTTTTGCAAATCAAAAGCATTAATGTATAAATATATAACTATTTGGAATATTACCATGAAAAAATACATCTTTCTGCTTGCACTCGCGCCAATGTTAGTTGGCATCACATTATACTTATTGCGCAACATTGATAACACAAAACAATCTATAACTGCAGGTGACAAGTTTTACGAAGTATTATTCTTAAAAAAAGATAATAAGTCACTGCTAGAAGAAATAGATTCAAATTGGGAGTATTTAGCAAATTTTGAACGCGCATTCAATCATATCTCAGATTCAATGCCAACAGACACAGCATCTATTATTTATAATGATTTGGCAGACGATAAAGATGCTCCTGATGTTTTGCGTGAGTTAGCACAATACTTAGAAGTAATGAGCTTACTTCACTCCAGCGGTGAAAAAACAAATAGAGATAAAATTAGTAATTTAGAATCAAATGCAGTGTACCCTTATTCAAGCCAAGAAGCTATCGCTATAGTAAAGATACACAGTAACGACATTAAAGGTGCAATTGAAATATTGCATTCATTATTAAATGATAGAGAATGTCCGACTCTAATCAAGGCCAATGCACAAGAATTACTTCGGATATACGAAAACTAAAAAACTTGCTTGCATAACAATTTGGCAGCGCATCTAATGAAATAAAGAACTTTACTTGACAAACCTCCCTATTTTATTATGGCACTAAAAGTATTTATGACTCAAAATTTGTTTTTGACTGTAGGATCAATCACAAAATCCAGTAAAAACTTAGGTGTTTATTGGTAGATTACATAAAATTATAGCGGTTTTTTAAATTTTTTCTATATTCAGCCAAGTCGCGCTTGTTAGAACATTATTACAGCACCACTTACAGCAATATAGAGTCAAAATTTCACTACTCAGAGATTCCTTTTACCTTTTTATTTAGTAAGACTTCTCTATATTTATAGTTAATATATCAAAGAATAAACTTCACTAGCAGAATGTCATTCTAGCACTAAAATGACAAAAAGAGGATAAAATCGCAATAGTATGTATCAAGCACCGTTGTATTTTCTCTATATTTTAGATTATTTTGTTTACCCCCCTCCCTTTACCATTCAGCTACGCAGATAGTTACTACAAACCGTAAAGATGTTTAAAAGAAATCTAATTTTTTATCAACTCATACATTTCATTACCAACTTCACAACAAGGTTCTGCAGTTGGATAAAAATAATCAAAAAAGAAATAATCCTTTAGTATTTCTGTGCTGCATCCAGAATTATAGTAAGTATCAAGCCTTCCTTTAAATATCAACAAGAGTATCTTTATACTTTTTCCAAATCACCCTACCCTAAACTGGTCTACGATGTTTGATAGGTATGCATCTCGATCATTTAACCCTTTGCTCTTATATTTACCAAGCATACTTTTCATTTTAGAGTTAAGATCGAATGCTTTTATTTCAAGATCTGCACCTTTCTTCATATAATCTAAATTATTAGCTAATTTTGTATTAAAACTCTGTGTAAGCTGTTGCAGCCAGCTCTCTTGCTTTTCGTCTTTATTAAAGCTAGTATCAAACCAACCTCAGTCACATTTGCAACAATCACATGCTTTACACCATATTCATTTAGAACCAAATGCATTACATATTTCACTAACCGCTTTATTTCAATACTTTTTCTGCTTTAACATTGTTATAAGCAGTGGCACCCATAATATTATTTCCTCGATTATAATGAAAAATAAAATCTCCTTTACCTACGTCTGGATGATGTTTAATTACTGCGTTTAGTTAATCAGCTAAACGAAATTTATTGAGGAAATAAGAAAAAATAGGGTTAAGAATTTCAGATGCTGTTGCATATAAAATCGCATAGTTATGACCTTGCTGTTCATAGTATCGATCAAAAAATGAGCATCTCCATGATGACTTAAATTCTTCTAAACCTAAATACTTTGATACATATTCAACAACAGTAAGGCCATTGCTAAAAATCCTCCTTAATAAAAAGGGGCATTAAGTTTCACGTTTCTTACAAAGGATAAGTTATTAAAATTTCAATAATTACACCATTATCAGATAAACTATCACCCAGAACACAAAAATTTTTACACTTTGAATTAGAGTTATTATTTTTATTTGCCATAACATTCAATATCTAATCATACTGCTCTATAAAGCCTATAAAAAAAGAAAAATAGGGTGAAATTATAGAACTTTGGCTGAATTTTACCTATTTTTTGAGCAGCCCTTCTGCCTTAAAAGAAACCTCTAAGTTTTTTAGCACGGCTTGGATGTTTCAACTTACGTAGTGCTTTTGCCTCTATTTGCCTAATTCTTTCACGTGTAACATTAAAAATTTTTCCTACTTCTTCTAAGGTATGCTCCTTTCCATCTTTACCAAGGCCAAAGCGCATCCTTAGAATTCTTTCTTCTTTTGGTGTTAAAGTTGCAAGAACATTGGTCGTAATACCACGCAAGTCGGCAAGTATTGCAGCATCCTCTGGTTTAGAAACTCGCTTATCTTCTATACAATCACCGAAGGTACTACTATCATCCTTTCCTGTTGGAGCTTCAAGACTTACCGGATC
>NZ_JBNRJY010000530.1:0-507 GCF_059414725.1 Wolbachia endosymbiont of Tuta absoluta | reverse complement strand
AAAATAAAAATAATCACTGGTTTGGTTGACCAAAAACCCGAAGCCATCTCAACTTTTTTGTGTTGGACCTTGATTTGCTGTCATCGTCTAAAAGCAAGTTTGATGGCGTGCAGAGATTCTTCTCCAGTGTGGATGCCTCTTGGTGGAGCTCTATTTAATACACATCTGCTGATTGGCGCACGAAGGGGAAATAATAATCGACGTATCGTTTCGAATTATCGATCGTTTAATTTACTGCAGAGGATGGCAAATTCGTAGCCTGTTGCAATCTGTGCTTGTTACGCAGTAAGGCAAAGAGTACTTAAAGAGTACGGTAAGGCAAGAAACTGTCGTCGCTAGCAACGTAAAATTTCTTCCTACTACTTGAAGATTCGTTGTTCCTTCCTTCCTTTACCTTTCTTGATGTTAATTTTCCTGATCTCCTCCACATGTCCTTGGTACCGTTCAATTTCCTTGAAATGTCCGCTGAAGGCTTACACGGTGCGTAGTAATGACAGCACTTCATTC
>NZ_JBNRJY010000529.1:0-613 GCF_059414725.1 Wolbachia endosymbiont of Tuta absoluta | reverse complement strand
TGCTAGCATTGGCAGTAGAAATTAAGTCTTTTCATCTCTAATAATTAATTTCTACAATGCTGCCATTATGCTGAATATGGTGAGCGTCATCAAGTCCAGTAGAAGGATCGATCAGACCATGGCAGTGAACAACTTTTTCTATGGAAGCTATGTTGGTAAACTAGAAAAAAATTCGACCTCCCATACAAAATTCCTGATCAGCTGACTGATTTTCTATGGAAACTCGAAAAAAATATTTCGTTTCCCAACATCGGCTCCGTAATAAAAGTTGTTCAGTTTCATGGTCTGATCATGCCTGCAAAGTTTTCGGTACACCGTCCCTTACACCAGTCAAAAGATTTTTTACAAATAGAGTTGTTCGTTGCAATGATTGTTCCCAAATTACGTCATCAAACAATAAATTTTAATTAAATTCACGGATGATTAAATTAACAAAAAAAAAGTTCCTATGGGAATAAGAACGGAATCCGCAATTCGGTATGTCAAGTTAAAGTATTTTTTTCTTTTTCTGTAGGAATAAACCATTCGCGTTCAAGTTCAGATCTGTATTTTGTATGGACTAAATACGGGTACGGTGGGTTTACGGATGCGTCTGTCAAACGTAGCGACGGAC
>NZ_JBNRJY010000528.1:0-1050 GCF_059414725.1 Wolbachia endosymbiont of Tuta absoluta | reverse complement strand
GCCGGACACCGTAATGCGTCGTGATTTAATCGATACAGTAAATAGTACGTATAGGGAACTAGTGCTGATTAACTGTACTGAAATACTGGCAAATACAGGTTTATCTGTATTCTGTAGATATCTACACATACATTGCAGGGTGATTCATATCCACTCATCAACAATTTTTGCAAATAACCTCCTGTTAAGTCAGCCAGTTGACAATGTAAGCAGAAGAATCTTTGGTTATAGTTGGTTCTGCAGTCAAGTTTGGAGACTGTGCCTGTATAACGCGAGAGCGTGCCCCATGGCGTAGCCATCTTACGTCCAGCAGTGGACTGCAATAGGCTGATGTATGTAATTGTAAGAAAAACATATTCGTCTGATGTAAAATTATTTACTTTTTAAAATAAATTGGTAGTAAAGTACATAACCAGTTTTGTTCCAATTTACCCGGCCAACAAATGCACCCCGTTTTACAATACCTATGTACCTACCTAAAGCTTTCATAGCCAAACTGATTGCGGCACGTAATACGTCCGAAACAATTATCTAGTCTTCCAACGCCTATCGTCTTCCTAAGGTCACTCCTAGTGATGATGTATGTAACTGACAGTACCTATTGTTGTACTATGTAGGAACTACCTACACAACGTAAAGTAGCTACGGCTGTTTTTGCTCCAACCGAAAATACGTTACCGCGGCTGCGTAAATACACACGGTGTGTTGATCGATCTTTTGTAGCTAGCCCTTTCTTTTTAAATTACCTCATCCAGTTGGGCCAATCTAAGGAAGGCCACGACTTGTTTCTTTCGGGGACAACAAGGGGCCACCTATATCTGACAGTGGAAGCAGTACAGACCATGACTATAGTCACAGAATAATAAGAGTAATTATATTATTAATTTACCTGACGCATGTACTTGGATCGATCACTTCTTGCAGGAACACGCTATAGAGGTGACTTCGAAGAGAGAATAAAATCTATAATAAAAGTAATTGAGGCAAAACCTGGCGCTATTCTTTTCATTGATGAAATACACACTATTATTGGAGCAGGTTCAACAAGTG
>NZ_JBNRJY010000527.1:0-420 GCF_059414725.1 Wolbachia endosymbiont of Tuta absoluta | reverse complement strand
ACAGAGTTACTTTCGCATTTATAATATTAGTGTGGATAGGTAAAAACAGCCGCAAAGGTCCACAGCTGGACATGAGCCTCCCCCAATCGGAGGGTATTGCCATTCTCACTACGAGTGGCAGTCGGATTGGCAAGCGTAGTGCAAAATGTTACATTCGCAGAAAACACTCCTGCCCATCCCTGGATGTTTATATCCCTCAGTCGCTTTTTACGACACCCGATAGAGTTGGGGCGATGCTACTATAAAACGGCATCACACGGCACAGCTTGTCTCCATAATGGCTCTAGGTATATCGATGGAAAATCTACACTACTATTATAAGGGTAGAGGGGAGAGGGTAGGAAGATCGATCCTGCCACTTTTGACAGCTTCACTGTAGTTTTAGCCAGTGCTGAAGTTGTGAACACTTTTCATTAGTGT
>NZ_JBNRJY010000526.1:0-3650 GCF_059414725.1 Wolbachia endosymbiont of Tuta absoluta | reverse complement strand
CTAAAATTCAGAAAATATCGAAAGAATCTGTCATAAATATTTTAGATGAATGACGCCAGACTTTGATATAGTAGCAAAAAATAACCCAGTAACAGAGGTTTTAAAAAAGAGTTTAATATTATTACGTGTTACTGATGGATCGATCTTACTATTTATAATGCCTTTTATTGTTTTTGCATTAATCTTTAGTAGTGTTAACAATCTTAAGCAGTCGGCTATAAAGTTTATATTGTTACTTATTATAACGATTTTCTTGTCGAATCTAGCTTCAAGTTTAATAGCTTATTCTGTTGGGCATTTCATCACACAAAACACTTATTCAATACAAGATATAACATATGAAGAAACAATTGTTCCTTTATGGTCATTTAGGATACCTGCATTGCTTTCTAATTTTTATGCCCTTGCTTGTGGATTTGTGTTAAGCATATTAGTGTCCACAATATTACCAAAAAAAAGCAAAGAGCTCTCGAACAAAATGTTAGATTTAACTCTCTTTATTTTGAAGACATTTTTGACGCCAATTATTCCAATGTTTGTACTTGGTCTTGCTTTAAAAATGGAACATGATCAGGTTTTACCCATAATATTTAAGGATTACTCAATAATTTTTATTATTATATCATCTGCAACCTACCTTTATGTTTTTCTCTTATATGGAGCAGCAAATTCGTTCAAGATCACAAGCTGGATAGCTAGTATAGGTAATATGATACCAGCATTTATTACTGCAATGAGCACAATGTCTAGTAATGCAGCTATGCCGCTTACTCTTGAAGGAAGCAAAAAAAATGTAAAGCAGCATGATATAGCATCGTCTGTTGTGCCAATAACCGCTAGCTTTCATTTAGTAGGTGATTGCTTTTTTATTATAATACTATCAATGATAATGACTTTTGGTGGTGCATTGTCTGCAACAGACTATGTGACTTTCCTTCTCTACTTTCTGTTATTTAAATTTGCTATTGTTGCAGTTCCAGCGGGAGGTATTATGGTAATGTTGCCCGTTCTTGAGAAGTATCTTAAATTCTCCCCAGAGATGCTTTCATTAATTACAGCATTGTATATAGTGTTTGACCCAATAATAACTTCAGCAAATGTTATGGGTAACGGTGCGTTCACTATGATGTTTACAAAGCTCTATGATAAGCTTAAGTGATGTCCATTCTAGCAATTAATACTGTAGGTGCTGGTAGTTCAATAGCAGTAATTGATTACGATGGTAATTGTTTTGTAGAACGCAATTCTGCAAACAATAGTCATGCAGAATCATTTTTTCAAATACTGAATACTTTGTTTGATAAGCATAATTACAGCTACGATAAAATAGACCATTTAGCAGTGATAGTTGGACCAGGAAGTTTTACTGGAATCAGAGTTGGTATATCAACTGCACAAGGTATAAATCTTGCTACAAATAAGCCGTTATATGGGGTTAGTGCCCTGGAAGCTCAAGCATATGCAATATCGCTACTTTGTACAAATAGCAAAAAAAATATTAAAGCTATAATCGAAGATGATCAAAAGTTTTATACGCAGTTATTTGATTTCAATTTGTTACCGCTATCAAATCCTGCTGTAGTAAGTGAACTCCAGCCTGAAACGCACTGCATTACATATATGGATTGCAGTTTACCAAAGTTGGATGCTAGCCATGCAGGGCTATTAGTCCGTTATAGACTAAAAAATAAACAAAAATTAAATGGAGTTGAGGCTCTATATTTAAATGAGCCTCAGTATATGAAATCGTTGCCTATTGCGTAAACACTATTAATTTGGCCAAGTTTGTACATCTGACTTACTATTTCTTCTGCTACTTCTTTTATACTCATATTTGAATTTTCTACCTCTATAGCATTTTGTGGTACAAATAAATCTTCCTCCCTAAATTTAATACTATTTATATTAGTAACCTTCCTATTTTTTCTTTGCTTTTTTGATATAGTACGCTCTTGTAATATCAATGGATTGCACCTAAGTACTATAGGGAGGATTTTTGTGCTCATTTTTTTACTAAGTTCTACTACTGAGTTATATATTCTTATGTTGTAATCATTATTTTTAATTAATTCATCAACAAATATATAATTTTTTGAGTCAATAGGATAGGCTTCTATTGCCTGAAACATAACATGTGTAGTGTTATATATTCTATCTCGAGCTTCTTTGGAAGTTTGATTATATTCAAGTCCACTTACAATTACTGCATTTATCATACTAGATAATACTATTGCTGTAGAAAGTTTACCACTTCCTGGAAGAACAGTGATATATATGAAAAATTTTGTTAGCTGTTTTTTTATCTCAACGTTTATCATATTATTTTTAATATTAAAACCTACAATTATAATAACATAAAAACAAGGCTTTAAAACATATGAAACATTACATAAAAAGTCGCTTTTATAGTTAAAATACTATGTAATCTAGAAATGTAAACTCTAATCACCTAAGGCAAGTAAAAGTGCTTAGTATTTTAACGTAGGTTCACCTTTTAGTTTGTAATAAACTTTTTTTTACGTATAAATCTTTAGAAAATTTTAGTCAAGAGCTATGTTATTAACAAATAGTGAGTTGAAAAGAGACCTAGTTAACGCCTATCAAATTTTATCTTATCTTAAATTAGATGATCATACGTATACTCATCTCTCTGTACGTTCTGAAGATAAAAAGTCATTTTATGTTTATCCGTTTGGTATACGTTTTTATGAAGTAGATGAAAGTTCATTGATGAAAGTATCGTTTGATGGGAATATAATTGAAGGCAAAGAATATCAATATAATAAAACTGGCTATGTAATCCATGGCTTCATTTATCAAGCAAGGAAAGATATTCAAGCAATTTTTCATCTACATACACCTTCTATTGTAGCAGTTTCTTCTCTCAAGGATGGATTACTCCCAATAAGTCAGTGGGCGCTGCACTTTTATAATAAGGTATCTTACCATGATTATAATTCCCTGGCACTTGATGATACAGAAGGAAAAAGATTAATAGCTGATTTGAAAGAAAATTTTGTGATGTTAATGCGCAATCATGGATCTATAACATGTGGTCAGACTATACAAGAAGCAATGTTTTATACGTATCACTTAGAACAAGCTTGTAAAACTCAATGCCTGATGCTAGCAATGAATAGGGAGTTGTCAATTCCAAGTGAAGAAATTTGCTCAAAAGCCGTAAAGGATCTTCTGTCTTTCGAAAGCAATCTTGGTGAGAGAGATTGGCACGCATGGGTTAGGTTGATTAAAGGTAAGTTATAAAAGTTTCTGACTCTTCGATAGATATTAGATTTCTTGCATAACCAGCCAGTCTGAAATCCAATAATGGTTTCACACGCTGTAATTCATGCAAGAAGTCTAATGTCTCCATCTCTACTTAAGTTAACACCCTTAACTAAGCAGATACAAGTAAATATAGCCCTTCCCATAATAGTCCAAAAAGGTCATAAGAAAGAAGAATCGACAGCATGACGAAAAGATTTGAATAAAGGAATGTTTTTTCTGGTTCTGTTTTTTATAGCAAACCAATAATGCTCAATTTTGTTGAAATCTGGAGAATATGGAGGAAGATATAAAATTTCTGCACCAACTCCTTTAGCAAATCTTATTAGACTTATGAAAAGTAGCATTATCAAGGATAACAGTTT
>NZ_JBNRJY010000525.1:0-369 GCF_059414725.1 Wolbachia endosymbiont of Tuta absoluta | reverse complement strand
TGCGATATCATTCATAACATTGCAGTAACAAATTTATGGTACCGTTATTTTCAAGGTACCTAAAGCGCTATCAAAGCGGTAACTTTGCTTGTTAGAGCGCAGTTATGTATCGATATCGAAATTATTGCGGTAGTTTTACCTTTAAACGTTTATCAGTACCGATTTTACACCGCTAGCTTTACTCTGTACCGAAAATGGTCATTGTAATAACGCTTCTGCTCTACACATATACCATCCCTCCTCATCCATTATTCCTTTGAAACAGTCCGTCACAGCACTGCAGAGTGCTAGGATCGATCCAAATATTGTAAAGGTCTTATTGAACATAACATTCAACTCATTCAAGTACTAGATATTTAAGCGTAGATC
>NZ_JBNRJY010000524.1:0-370 GCF_059414725.1 Wolbachia endosymbiont of Tuta absoluta | reverse complement strand
ATCGAACCCGGAACCTTTGCGTCGCAGGCAGTCACACTACGGCCGCTGCAATAGGCTGATGTGATGTGACTCTGTTCACCAGTGAGACTGCAGATGCAAATCTGTATGATTTGATTATGCAACACAGAACTAGCGACATTGACAACGAGTAGGTGCGAATAGTTTTCCCAACTATTGGGAGGGTGAGGCGATGACGTAATACGAAAATCGAAGGGGTTGACGTATGAGGGCTACGATGATTTAGTGTGGGGAACTTGAACACAGCAATACTCATACATCATCACTTTCAGTAACGCTTGGAACATCCAGTGCACCAACATCACCTACTCTAAAGAATAATGCTAATAATAAATCCATACCCTCAGGAGGT
>NZ_JBNRJY010000523.1:0-1107 GCF_059414725.1 Wolbachia endosymbiont of Tuta absoluta | reverse complement strand
GCAGTAACTTTATCTCCTAAATTAGCAGAATTTGTAGCAGTTTCTATAGCAGTTACTTTAGCTGTTAAGTCAGCTGGAATAGTATCAGTTTTAGCCTTTATAGCAGTAACATCAGCAGATTTAGCTAAAGGAGCTAGTTCAGCAGATTTAGCTAAATTACCTAACTCAGTTCCTAAATCAGCAGGCATCTTATCAGTCTTAGCCTTTATAGCAGTGACATCAGCTCCTAAGGTATCTGTAATCTTATCAGTCTTAGTTTGTATTGCAGTAACTTTATCTCCTAAATTAGCAGAATTTGTAGCAGTTTCTATAGCAGTTACTTTAGCTGTTAAGTCAGCTGGAATAGTATCAGTTTTAGCCTTTATAGCAGTGACATCAGCTCCTAAGGTATCTGTAATCTTATCAGTCTTAGCCTTTATTCCTGATATCAGATCTGTTCCGACTTGAGTTTTTATGGTAACTAAGTCAGCGCTTAAGTCAGCTGGAATAGAATCAGTCTTAGTTTTTATTGCATCTACATTAGTTCCAATACCTAATAATGTAGCAATTGCACCTCCAGTCATGAACTTTGTTGCTGTAGCACTGTAATCTATTTCAGCAGCACCATTAGGTTCATACTTAAAAGTGTTGAAAACATTAGTAGCATTGTCTACACCAAAGGTATACTTATTCTGTGCAGCATCTTCATAAATTATGCTTTTAATGTTAGGGGATGGTACATTTCCTCCAGAGTTGTCTTTAAAAGTTAAACTAGCCATATCACTTTCCGTTAATTATAAAAACCATAATGTGCATGAAAATAATATAAATTCCGTAAATACTAGATTTTGCATAAGATTTCCTTGAAGCTTTTCGCTTCAGAATTCTTCTCTTGCCGTCCCAGTCTCCTCTGTCATTTCATTGTCTGGGCACACAACTGTACGAATATTATGGTTTGGGCTAAAAAGATGCAAGTAGCCCCTTCGGTGTCATCCCAGTCCTCTCTTCTGTCATCCCAGTGCTTGACACTGGGATCTCATTTTATTTTATAATTTCATCATATAAATCAGCCCAATTTGGATTTTCCCTTTCAACTAAATCAATTTTCCATTCTCTTTTCCAGCTTTT
>NZ_JBNRJY010000522.1:0-360 GCF_059414725.1 Wolbachia endosymbiont of Tuta absoluta | reverse complement strand
TGGAGATGACCATGATGTTGCCAGTGAGATTTCCAAGTATGTTCAGACACTCAAGAAGATATCACTGATTGCAGAGGAGTTTAATCAAAAAACTGGTAAAAATAAACGCATCCTTACGTCCTCTTACTGAAACTTCACCAGCCCGTGATTTTTATCATTTTTATTTATCTTTTTAGCGAAAAACCTTAAAGAAATTGTGAATAGCGTCCAGGAAGATTTGATCGATCATTGGAGATTTCTTCTGTACTTAAGGTAAACCATGTATTTGAAGCAATATCATTTTTGATAAACCAATTTTTGCTACCATCACAATACAAAACGCCATCAGCAGCTACTTTTTCAATTTTTGCTTTTTCTTCT
>NZ_JBNRJY010000521.1:0-490 GCF_059414725.1 Wolbachia endosymbiont of Tuta absoluta | reverse complement strand
TTCTACAGTTGTCTTCAATAATCTTTATAAAGTTGTCATGTGGTAGCAAGTGGCCAATCATCTTCTGTTTTCTATGGTCTTCAGGAAACAACGTTCTCCTTTCTAGTCATAAACGTTGTATGTTTAACGTAAAAGTATAAGCACAATATCATTAAAATATCATTGGCGGGTGGAATCCAGTCCTAAACGTGAGTGTAGAAAACAGCGACTGAATGTCAAATACCCCCATTCGGGAGGTTCATGTACATCAGCAGGCTGTTCTTGTCGTTGATGATGATGATGGTTTACTTAAAAATATATAACAAAAAGACAATAATTTTCGGAACTAAACTGAACTAAGGCCAAGCTAAAGTGGGAGGGCCGGACAGGGACACGTTTATCGGATGCACACGGATCGATCGGAGAATAGCATAAGCGAATAAAAAATATCATTCTGGTTGAATATGAATAGGAGTAACTAATGGGTTAGCAGGAATAAAATTGTCCGGAT
>NZ_JBNRJY010000520.1:0-571 GCF_059414725.1 Wolbachia endosymbiont of Tuta absoluta | reverse complement strand
TTTTACTTCCAGTGCAACGTTTTTACCAAATGCAGAAGTGCTTCCGTAACTATCTACTTGAACAGAGTGATCGATCTTGATTTTGTATGGAAGGTTTTTTTTTGTTTCTATGTTCCTAGGGGAAAGTTGTTTAGATTTATGGTCTGCGTACACCTTATCAGTATTCGGAGGGCCATCTCTTGCTCCCCGTATCCCCAAACATGTCCGGTTGGAAAGGTAGTGACCCGCCACCTCACAATCGTCACTCAGCCTACTGGCTTCACATCTCTCAAACTTTTAAAACATGAGAATTTCTTTGAGACCAAAAATATCGCGTAAGTGATTTGAACGCACGAACTTAAAAAAAAATTATGCCAGTTGATTTTTTCAGAGAAATTACACATATAAGTAGGATGAAGTTGTAAAAACTCTTTACAAGCAGACTTGGCGTCCTATAAAACAAGTAATTGCACAAAAAACAAACCACACCTTCTGTCAAGTGTGCCTGTTTTTATACCTATACTTCGTGCTCTTCCGGGCATCAAGTGTGAAGGAGACAAGTTTTTCATAGCTCAATTTTGGTTGTTCATAG
>NZ_JBNRJY010000519.1:0-5828 GCF_059414725.1 Wolbachia endosymbiont of Tuta absoluta | reverse complement strand
ATTTGTTATATTCATTGCAGTTACTGACTTTCATTCTTATTGGCATATTTTTCCTTTGTCGGCTAAATATCTATTTTATAACAAATTCCATCAGTAACTGCCTGTTCTTTCCTTGAGTGGTGCAACAAAGCCCGCTGGAATCCAGGAATCAAGAAGCCAGTGTCAAGCACTGAGATGACACCGAATGGGCTACCTAAACGACAAGGGGCTGTTTGAATAGCACCCTTCCGGTGTCTCAAACTACAACAGTTGTGAATAGAGAGTAATACGAAAAATTATACAATCAACGAACTACCTGTCATTTCATTTGGCTTTTTGAGTCCAAGTAGCTGTAAAATAGTAGGAGCAATATCAGATAATTTTCCATCTCTCAGTTTTAAATTTTCACAAGATATAATAAATGGAACTTTATTTAGAGTGTGCGCTGTGTGAGGTGTGTTATTTTCTTCATCGAACATACATTCCACATTACCATGGTCTGCTGTAACAATGAGTGCAGTATTACCCACTTCTTTGACAACGCTGAGTACTTTTGCAAGGCAATCATCTACAGCGAGCACAGCTTGCTCGGCTGCTTTTATATTACCTGTGTGTCCCACCATATCAGGGTTAGCGTAGTTTACAACTATCAGCGCAAATTCTTGAGAATAAATTTTTTTTACAAGCTCTTCTGTGAGCTCAAAGGCTGACATTTCAGGCTGCAGGTCATAAGTTTTAACTTTTGGTGAAGGAATGAGTATTCTTTCTTCACCAGAAAAAGGTTCTTCTCTTCCACAATTAAAAAAGAAAGTCACATGCGCGTATTTCTCAGTTTCAGCAATGCGCAGTTGCCGTAATTTATTGTCTTCTATTATCTGTCCCAAAGTGTTGGCAAAAGATTCAGGAGGAAAGAGATAAGGGATTTTTAAGTCCGCTTTATATTGCATCATACTTAAAATTGAAGAAAATTTTGCTACCTTAGCGTAATCTGTTTTGCCTAGCAAAATACTTGCCAATTGTATCATTCGATCAGCACGAAAGTTAGCCAATAGCAATCCATCTTCTGGTTTTATACCTTGATAATCTCCTATTATTGCGGGCCTGATAAATTCATCGGTTATATTATTTTGGTAATTTTCATCAATAAGCGATACTGCATCATCATAACGAGGCGCCTTTGCAAATGCGATGGCTTCATAAGCTTCAATTGTTCTTTCCCACCTATTATCACGGTCCATAGCATAATAACGCCCAGAGATAGTGGAGATTCTTATATCATTTTCCTTTATGCTTTCTGTAAATTCTTGAATGCATCTTTTCCCTGAATTTGGCAGTGTGTCTCTGCCATCTAAAAATGCGTGTATTACAACTTTAATTCCGCGCTGTGATATTTTGTTTGCTAAAGATGAAATGTGCTTTTGATGCGAATGAACACCGCCATCTGATATCAATCCCATTATATGGCATATGCCATTCTTACTTTTTAGATCATTAATAAAATTCTGTAGATTTGCATTATTTTCTATCGTTTCGATTGCTTGATTAATACGCTGAAGGCTTTGCATTACCACTCTACCGCTACCAATATTCATGTGACCAACTTCTGAATTGCCTATTTGGCCTTCTGGTAATCCAACATCAGTTCCACAGGCAGATAAACTGCACTTTGGATAATTAGAGCTAATATGTTGCCAACAAGGTGGATTTGAATTGCTAATAGCATTGTATTTACTATTTTCTATTCCATTACCCCAGCCATCTAGTATACATAAAACGACTGATTTAAAGTTCATATAAAAGTTAACATCGAAACCCTCAATGGTACCAAAAACAAATTCTTCTCACAACTTTTGTGTTAAAATAAGAGATAGAAAAAGCTGCTTGGAGGCAATGGTATATGAAGTTTTTCATAAAATATTTTATTAAAGTGATTGACAGTTGCTAAAGTGTTTACTAAAACACTTGCATAGCTTTAATAGTGAGGTCAAATGAGTTATAGTCAATATGTAAAGGATAATACTTTAGCAACATCAGGTGCTATAATTAATGTTGATAGATTAGTAAACTTTTTAAAAAACAATACAAACATTACAAGACTTATTTTACGATGTTCAAAAATTAATTATGAGGTTATAAAAAAATTAGCTCAGCTTTCTCATCTTACTTCACTTGATCTAAGTTGCAGTTATGTTGGTACAGAAGGTGCAAAGATTTTAGCAAGCGGGAATCTTATAAATCTTACTTCGCTTGATTTAGGAGGAAACGAAATTGGTGATGAAGGTGTAGAGGCTTTAGCCAGTGGAAATCTTACAAGTCTTACTGAGCTTAAATTATATGATAATAAAATTGGCGATAGGGGGGCAAAAGCTTTAGCAAGTGGAAACCTTCAAAAGCTTATTTTACTGAGTTTAGGATGGAATGAAATCAGTAATGAAGGTGCAGAGGCTTTAGCAGCAAGTGGAAACCTTAAAAATCTTATTACACTTAAAGTATATGATAACAGCATTAATTACAGAGATGTACAGACTTTGGCGAGTGGAAATTTGGTGCGTCTTACTTCGCTCATTTACAATTATTGCAGTATTGATGAAACATTGCCAAAAAATGTCCTTCCTCAATTAAAAAGGAAATGTAATAAAAGAAAAATAGGAGAGGAGCCAGATAGCAAGCTAAGTGAAGCGCAGACATCTTTGCATTTTGACAGTAAAGGCTTTAAAACTATATAACTTCACACGTTTTGTCTGTTTAAGAGACAAAAAAAAGGTAGTGAATTTTGGGCTAAAAGTGAAATGTACAGATTGTATAAAATAGTGCTCCCCGGGCCGGATTCGAACCAGCGACCAATTGGTTAACAGCCAACTGCTCTACCACTGAGCTACCGAGGAATAAACTGCTTTCAACTTATCACATTGAACGCCGATTGTAAACGATTTTTATGTAGACTTTAGACCTAGATATCATTCCAGTGCATGGAGCTGTAATCTAGTTCTTATTACCTGATATGCTCATTTGACAGTTAAGTCTTCTCTACCCCTATTTGCATAATACCTTCGTTTACGGTTAAAAGATATCGAGGTAGTAGGGTGTATTAGTTTTTGCAAGCTGTTATTTTGCTATGGATTGCTGTAATGGCATCATCTATTTTATTGTTATCACAGCCTGTTTGGGCAAGTTCGGCATTTCCACCGCAATCCCTTCTGGTTACAGTAGATACTAGCTCTTTTGCATTGATCTTATTAGTTAAATCTTTACTTACTTTGACAATCAAAACTGTTTTATCCTTTTCTGTTACCATGAAGGCTATTACAGTTTTCGGTTTTTGTTGCTGTAGAGCAAATTCCCTTATGATACTTCCTGGAACGTCAGTAAAAGTGTGGATTACGAAATTTATTCCATTTATTTCAGTACTTTTTATATTTTCTACACTGATAATCTTTTTATAAAGATTTTTTATTTTGGTTTCAAATTCTTTGCGCTCTTGGCTTAAAATACTGAGTCGACTTATTATTTCATTTACTGGTGCTTTTACGCATTCTGCAACTTTTTTTAAGCTAATTTCGTTATTGCGTACATAATTAATTGCTTCTTGACCGGTTAAAGCTTCAATTCTTCTTACTCGAGATGCAACGGAACATTCTGCTGCTATCTTAAACAAACCAATTTCTCCGGTACGCTCCACGTGTGTACCACCACATAATTCTTTTGAATCTCCAATTTTTACAACCCTAACATTATCACCATATTTTTCACCAAATAAGGCCATCGCTCCTTCGTCTATTGCCTCATCCATACCTTGAACTTTTGTGGACGTAGAAAGATTTTCTCTGATTAGAGAGTTTACTATATCTTCTACTGAAGACAGCTGATCCTGAGTGACTGGCTTATTGTGACTAAAGTCAAATCTTAGTCTATTTGGTGCGACTAGAGAACCTTTTTGAGTAACGTGATCACCTAAGATTTTTCTGAGTGCAAAGTGTAGAAGATGTGTAGCTGAATGATTTCTTCTTAAGTCTTGTCTTCTTTTTTTGTTAATACTAGCTGTAACTGTATCACCTTTACGAACTGAACCAGACTCCACTATACATCTGTGTAAATATAGGTCATTAATCTTGTTGGTATTTTCCACTATGATTACGCCTAAATCTGGTGTCATTCCAGCGCGTGACGCTGGAATCTGGATCCCAGTATCAAGTACTGGGATGACAAGAAGGAACTTTCCAATATCTCCCACTTGTCCACCTGACTCTCCATAAAAAGGTGTTTTATCAAGTATAATAGTTATCTTTTCTCCTTCTTTTGCAGAATCAATTACTTCATTTTTAGAGGAAATTATTGCGAGTACTGTTGCATCCTTTACTTCATCACGTTCATAACCAACAAATTCCGTTTTGCCAAACTGATCGATTAAATTAAACCATACTTGTTCAACAGATTTTTCACCAGATCCAGTCCAATTAGCACGTGCTCTTTCTTTTTGCTCTTTCATTGCATTATCAAAACCTTTTTGGTCAAAATTTATTTTCCTTTCTTTCAAAATATCAAGTGTGATATCCAAAGGAAATCCATAAGTGTCATATAGTTTGAATGCTGATTCTCCAGATAGAGTGTCACCTGATTTTAAATCTGCAGTGAATTTGTCCAAGAGATTAATGCCTTTCATTAAAGTGTCTTTAAAGTTTTCTTCCTCTGATTTTAACGTTGTTTCTATTAAGCTTTTAACTCTGATTAGCTCTGGATAAGCATCTCCCATATAAGCCAAACTTGTGCCATCTATGAGTGCAGGAAAAACAAGGTTCAATAGAGAATCATTATATCCAAGTAGGTGGATATAACGTGCTGCTCTCCTGATCAATCTGCGTAGTACATAATTTCTTCCTTCATTTCCAGGAAGCACTCCTTCTGCGATGAGAAATGCAGCTGCACGAAGGTGATCTGCGATAATCTTATGAGCTACTTTATTTTCCGTATTTCCACAGTACTCTTGCGATTTACTTACCAGAGCAGAAAATAGGTCAATATCATAGTTATCATGAACGTTCTGCATAACAGCTGCTATTCTTTCAAGGCCCATTCCGGTATCGATGCATTTTTTTGGTAATTTTTGTAAATTACCTTCTTCATCTTTATTAAATTCCATGAACACCAGGTTCCAAATTTCAACAATTCTGTCGTCTTCATGTAAAGCGGAATTTCCATGATCGTAAAAGATTTCAGAACATGGGCCACATGGACCAGTATTGCCCATGCTCCAAAAGTTATCATCTGTTGTAATTCTTATGATTTTATCATCTGAAAAGCCACTTATCTTACGCCAAATTTCATATGCTTCATCATCAGTGTGGTAAACAGTTATGGATAGTCTGTTTTTATCAAGAGACAATTCTTCAGTAATAAATTTCCACGCAAATTCTATCGCAGTTTCTTTAAAGTAATCACCAAAGCTAAAATTTCCGAGCATTTCAAAAAATGTGTGATGCCGAGATGTATAGCCAACATTTTCAAGATCATTGTGTTTACCACCTGCTCGGAGACACTTTTGACTTGAGACGGCACGTTTCATTTCAGTTTTTTGCGTGCCGGTAAAGATGTTTTTGAACTGTACCATACCAGCATTTGTGAACATGAGTGTTGGATCATGCTCTGGAATCAAAGGAGAAGAAGGAACTTGCTCATGATTATTATTTACAAAAAATTTTATAAATCTTTCTCTAATTTCGTTTAGCTTCATCGTTTTTACTGAGGTTATCTATGCATAATAAGTTGTAACAGAAGTAAAATCAATTTATCAATCTAAATATTAATATATATATTACTTAGTATAATAAAAGTAACTTTTACATAAAAATTTT
>NZ_JBNRJY010000518.1:0-2099 GCF_059414725.1 Wolbachia endosymbiont of Tuta absoluta | reverse complement strand
TGAGATAGATACGCAAAATGATAGCCTAAGTAGAGGCAAAAAAAGAAAAAATATACAGAAGGCAAGAATTGAAGACTTTAAAAATAAACATTTCACTAAACTTATGGACTCTGATAAAGAACTATTCTATTATTACATATTGAAAAAATATTTAACAAAGAGTCAATCGCAATTAAACAATCATATATCTAAAATCAATTTGGATATTGATGATACAATAGACCATAAATTATTAGATGATGTAGAACATTGGATAATTCAAGCGGAAGTAAACAATGTGATTAAAACCTGCAATAACATACAAAATACGAGCCAAAACAGATTATTTGAATATATCAATAAGAAATATGTGGAAAGAAACATTTTACCAGTGAAACAAAAACCACTTAAAGATCGATCGAGCGTTACTCACATGTCATGCATATTGTTTCCAATGTGCAGGGTGAGGTGTTGGATGATGTTGATGCTTTGGATGTTTTTAAAGCAACTTTCCCAGCCGGGACGCTTTCTGGCGCGCCAAAAATTCGCGCGATGGAAATTATTGACGAAGTTGAACCAGTAAAGCGTGGTATTTTTGGTGGCGCTGTTGGTTATTTAGGCTGGCATGGTGAAATGGACATGTCGATTGCGATTAGAACCTGTGTAATTCGTGAAAATAAAGTCTATGTACAGGCTGGAGCGGGGCTTGTTGTGGACTCAAATCCTGAATCAGAGTGGAATGAAACCCAAATAAAAGCTCGCGCAGTGATCAAAGCGGTTGAATTATCATCAAACGGATTGATTTTATGAGTTTTTGAGGTTTTTTTTAAAAAAAACACTTGCAAGGATTCTGAGTTTTGCTAAACTGCACACCGTTCCGATACGAAACGTACGAAACACTAAGAAACGCCGGCATAGCTCAGTTGGTAGAGCAACTGACTTGTAATCAGTAGGTCCACAGTTCGAATCCGTGTGCCGGCACCATCTTAAAGTTTTGTGTTATAATGTAGAGGAACGGCACTGAAAGTAAGTGTAAATGGTGAGATTCCCGAGCGGTCAAAGGGAGCAGACTGTAACTCTGCCACGAAAGTTTCGAAGGTTCGAATCCTTCTCTCACCACCATTAACTTCGATAAGTGGTTAATTACCAACATTAAGCGGGAGTAGCTCAGTTGGTAGAGCGGTAGCCTTCCAAGCTACATGTCGCGAGTTCGACCCTCGTCTTCCGCTCTTGGAATAAAAGGTTTCTAATAATTTAGAAACCTTTTTTTATTGCTTAATTCGATATTATATACTGATATTACATAAAAAAAGTGCTTCTCTTAACGAGAAGCACTTTTTTGTTTGTTGTTTACTTATTTATTATTTTTACTGTACAAATTCTAAATTAACCATCAATTCTACATCTTTAGCTACAGCGCCTCCGGTAGGATCGATCAGTTCCGTCATTTGGCCGTCCGGTCTGTGTCATGATGAAATCAATCTCGTCAAAATCATTCTGCAACAAGGTTTTCATCTCTTTGGTAAGTTTTACCGATTCATCCAGATTGATACTGTTAGGCAGTGTTGCTCTTACATAAATAGCTCCTTCGTTTAATTTAGGTAAGAATTCTGATCGATCTTACGTAAAAAAGGTCAGAAAGTTGCTGCTAACCGTTCAGATAGAGAATCTACTGAAGGAGCTTCAATAGCTGTTGTAAATGCTGATAAAACTGCTGGTGTAGTAATCACTTTAGGATGTGAAACTGACTTCGTAGGTAAAAACGAAGGTTTCGTAGCTTTAGCAACAGAATTGGCAAACAAAGCATTGGCATTCAGTACAAAAGAAGAATTTTTAGCTTCTGATTTCGGAGGAATGACTGTTGCTGATAAATTGATCGATCAGGTAATTGCTGATACATCATCTGATACAATAGACGGTGCCAAAGCATTTGAATTATACGATACCTTTGGTTTTCCAATTGACTTGACAGCATTGATTTTACGTGAAAAAGGATATCTTTTGGATGAAGCAGGTTTTGAGACAGCAATGCAGGCTCAGAAAGCAAGATCGATCCTGATTTTCTCTGATGTAAGCTATCTGCAACATAATTAAAAAGTTAATAATAAGCTACAAAATTA
>NZ_JBNRJY010000517.1:0-703 GCF_059414725.1 Wolbachia endosymbiont of Tuta absoluta | reverse complement strand
CAAGAGTTTTATCAAACATAGAGATTGACATTAGTTTTTCTGTCAGATTAAGTTGCGTCTAGTACATATTATCAAGGTGAAATTTCACGTTTTTTATTAAGAGGATCGATCAAATTTTAGATGAAGAAAAACTAAATAATTCGAATAACTTAGAGGAAGATTCTAATTATGTCAAACTAAATGATGATAAAACTCTTGTTGAAAATGAAGAGAACAGTAAGAAACAAAGAACATCATCACATAAACATGATGACAAGAAATCTACACACAAAAGTAACAGTAAGAAATCTGAAGATAAAGCTAAGCATGACAACATAGATAAAATAGATACTTCTACTGAACATTCTAAAATTGAAACTAAACCTAAGGAGCGCAGGAAAAGTGATAAATCTTCAGAGCACAGAAAAAGTGATAATAAATCTTCAGAACACAGAAAAAGTGACAAAAAATCTTCAGATCGATCTCCATTTTTCGCAACCCAAATATGAATATTAGCTATTGTTGCTGCAATCAGTTAAAAGAAAGATATTATCTTTATTCGAAAAAGGCTAACTAAGACCTCATTGTATAACATACTAACTACTACACATACCTATAATGCTATTAGATGTCTGGTAGAGATCGCTTTCAGCGATAAGGCCGCCTTTGCGCATTTTTGGTTTAAGTTTTCCTGTTATTTATTTGTGTTTTGAATGTGCACTGA
>NZ_JBNRJY010000516.1:0-202 GCF_059414725.1 Wolbachia endosymbiont of Tuta absoluta | reverse complement strand
AAATCGACATGAAAAATTGGATGCTTGTACACAAGGGGATTATGAAATATAAAATCTTATTGACATGGCTTAAACTTGGAGGTGTAATTGCTTTATCTGTATCAATTTTGATTTTAATTATTCTACCATTCACTTTTAATAAAAAGTAGCAATTCAATTTTATCCTTTAAATCAAATTTTATTTTGATTGAAAATCGTATTC
>NZ_JBNRJY010000515.1:0-308 GCF_059414725.1 Wolbachia endosymbiont of Tuta absoluta | reverse complement strand
CTGCCGTCAGGGCCCGATTTGGCATACCTTGCTGGTAATCTTGAGTTTATTGTCATAACGCCTATATAATAACCGGCCATGAATGCCGAATCGGACCCCGATATCTAAATCGACATGAAAAATTGGATGCTTGTACACAAGAGGATTATGAAATATAAAATCTTATCGACATGGCTTAAACTTGGAGGTGTAATTGCTTTATCTGTATCAATTTTGATTTTAATTATTCTACCATTCACTTTTAATAAAAAGTAGCAATTCAATTTTATCCTTTAAATCAAATTTTATTTTGATTGAAAATCGTATTC
>NZ_JBNRJY010000514.1:0-1272 GCF_059414725.1 Wolbachia endosymbiont of Tuta absoluta | reverse complement strand
TCCAAGTACAGCATCTCCAAATTCATTTTCAGCCCATTCATTATTCCTGTTTGCCATTTTTTACCCTCAATGTTTGCAAACTTTAATGTTGTAATACTTTATTTTTATGTCCATTTATATTTGTGGGTAATAGTAAGAATTACGCCTGTACCGGAAATTACACACCAAATTGCTCCAAGTTTCTTTAAGATCTTACTGGAAAACAGGCTAATTAGTGAGAAAGACCCAACCATTGCACCTTGATGTAGCGCATAAATAGTGCTGGATAAACCAAAAGTTTCCATATACAAAAAAGGGCCACAAGTAATGAATGACATATAAGCCGCAGAAAAAAGGCTCTGTGCCAAAGACAACACCATAAATTTTGAACTTGATAATAATTTTTTATAGTCTTTCATCATTTTTTTTAGACTAAAAATATCACGGTCCTTTTTTGTTTCTGGTAACAGAAAAAGCAGCAAAACCCAAGAGATGAAACAAAGTATTGCAACACTTGCATAGTTACCACGCCACCCAACAATTTTGTTGATGAAACTGCCTAATACTGGTGCAATTGCTATGAGAACTGTGATAATAGAATTCATGATTCCAATAAATTTTACTGCTTCGTTGCCTTTATAGCTGTCTGCAATAATTGCAAACACAACTACAGATGTGCTAACACCAATGCCTTGAATAAAGCGAGAGATTAAAAGCCAAGAAACTGACAGCGCAAAAACACAGCCAACAGCACCGATGAGTAGCAAAGTGTTGCCTATGATCATCATCCTTCTTCTGCCATAGCATTCAGACAATGGACCAAAAAATAACCCTCCTATGCAAACGCCTAAAAAATTATAAGCAATAGTTAATTGAATTGTGCCTTCCGGTACGTTAAAATAGAGTACTATATCAGGAAAACTAGGTACAGAAATATCAATTTCAATGAACTTAGCAATTAGAGATAGAATTAATAAAAACGGTAGTAACACTTAAAATCTTTAATTAATGAATAAAAATATCACATTTAAAGCGTTGAAAGAAGAACATTTTTCACTATTATTAAAATGGGTAGAAATGCCCCATATAAAGAAGTGGTGGGATACGGATATAAATTGGACACCAGAGTTAATTGAGAAAAAATATAGCAACTACGTTAAAGGATTCAAACGTTTGAAATTTAAGACACAAATTATTGAAAAACCAATGCACGCATTCATTATTAATTGTGATGGAGTTGATATTGGTTATATTCAATATTACAACAAACATGATTTCCCACCTAAACAGATC
>NZ_JBNRJY010000513.1:0-823 GCF_059414725.1 Wolbachia endosymbiont of Tuta absoluta | reverse complement strand
ATCAGAATGTCCGTTGGTCAAGTTTTAGCTCGTAATATCCTTAAGTAAAATTAGAACTTACAAACTCAATGAAATATTCGCTGTAATTAAGGTTATGGCAATTAATACCAAAACTGGCCGTTTTAAGACACTTTTTGTCATAACTTTAATTATAGCGAATATTTTATTGATTTTGTTTGTAGATTCTAAAGGATAATACTAAAGACTTGAGCATTGGAGATTCTGATAGATTGTTCGTATAAAGATTTTGTTGTGAAATAGCGCCTCTGTCTAGGCTGCACACGACTGCACTCGCCTTAAGTATGGCGTTTTCTCTGTTCTCCATTTTACTGGCTCAGATGCTGCAGTTGGTGCTAAAACTCGATACTCATTTGATGATCCCTTAAATGTATGTTTAAACAACGAACTAGCATGGCACCCCATTCCCTCACGTGGGTGTTGCAGAAGATGACTAAGGGACGAATCGGAATCGGCAGCAACGTTCACTGTGAATACTTTCCTTGCATAACGCTTACCAATCCTCCCGTCCATCGCCGTGAGTTTGACAAGTACCCCCCAATAAGGGGAAGGCCCACGTACCACAGTGGACAGTTGAAACTTTTGTACTTTGGTTTAGTATGCACTCACAGTGCTATATTATACGCTATCATTTTTCAATTTATAATTTAATTGTAGCTATTGATTTTGACATGTAGGTAACGATAGCAGACACCAACCGGTGTATAAGTGTATTTTTTTGCCATATTTTGTTTAGCCCAATTTGCCACACATAAAAAACGTACCTCCGATTCATGCGTCCTATTACATTTTTTTTTTAAGATAA
>NZ_JBNRJY010000512.1:0-663 GCF_059414725.1 Wolbachia endosymbiont of Tuta absoluta | reverse complement strand
TCCAAGTACAGCATCTCCAAATTCATTTTCAGCCCATTCATTATTCCTGTTTGCCATTTTTTACCCTCAATGTTTGCAAACTTTAATGTTGTAATACTTTATTTTTATGTCCATTTATATTTGTGGGTAATAGTAAGATATCAAATGGTAATGGCAAAGTAATAAGCAGCATTAGTAAAATAGATAATCCAAATTACGAATTGCTATCAGATTCAAGTCACTTCAGCTTAGAAACACAAGATAACTTTGAGTTATTAGATCAACATCATGAATATAATCTCTATCTAGAGAATGGTTTTGTGAAAATGTTCGACTGCGCAAGCGATCACGTTTATCACGATCATAACTCGGCCTACATTTAATACATACAAGGAGGGCCCTGTGCCCTCTTCTTGTCATTCAAGTAGCCCCTTCGGTGTCACCCCAGTCCTCTCTTCTGTCATTCCAGTCCTCTCTGCTGTCATCCCAGTCCTCTCTTCTGTCATCCAGTCCTCTCTCTTCTTTCATCCCAGTCCTCTCTTCTGTCATCCCAGTCCTCTCTTCTGTCATCCCAGTGCTTGACACTGGGATCTCATTTTATTTTATAATTTCATCATATAAATCAGCCCAATTTGGATTTTCCCTTTCAACTAAATCAATTTTCCATTCTCTTTTCCAGCTTTT
>NZ_JBNRJY010000511.1:0-12351 GCF_059414725.1 Wolbachia endosymbiont of Tuta absoluta | reverse complement strand
TCCAAGTACAGCATCTCCAAATTCATTTTCAGCCCATTCATTATTCCTGTTTGCCATTTTTTACCCTCAATGTTTGCAAACTTTAATGTTGTAATACTTTATTTTTATGTCCATTTATATTTGTGGGTAATAGTAAGATATGATATGGCTTACATTTTTACAGTTATTATTCATCAATGATGTCATTATTTTTCTTAAAAATTCTTCTTCTCTTTTTTCTTTACTTTGCTCTAACCTAATAATTTTTTGTACTTCTTTATGAATTTTTGATATCCCTATATATAATACAATCAATGAGAACTGATTAAGTAGATCAAGTGCATTCAAAACCCTTTGTTGATTTTCTTTTGATTCCCTCTTGAAAAAAATTTCTTTTGTATTAATTTGATTAGGGTCCAGGTAAGCCATGAATACTAAAATAACATATGCTTGCTGTCCAACATTTTTTTCTTCTTTTATTTTATCAATGTTAACCTTCAAAGCTTTAAAAGATTTTTTATTAACAACTTGTGTCTCCAAAAAATCAGTTTTTGATTGCTGAGCTACTCTATATTCCTCCAGATATTCTCTAATACTAAGACCTTTTTGTTTAATGCATGATGTTGCTGCTTTCAAATCTAATGGAAAACAATTAAACTCTTCTATTAACTCTGATATAGATTTACCTTGTGATTCATCTTCCCCTAAGGCTTTTCGAGTAAATTCCTCGGCTTCTTCTTTTTTTAAATTACCCAACTTTATTTCTTCTATATCTTCTATTTCTTCTTTCCAATTCTTGTTAGGAGAAGTAATTAAAACGTAAGGTTTTTCTCTATTAGAAAAAACAGGAAAGCTTGATGGCAAAAAATTTTCAATCTCCTTATAACTACTAGCATCATCGAAAACAAACAAACTTTTTGTGTCTTGAAGATACTCATATACATCCTCGACAATAGATTTAATGTTTCTCTCTCTCCTTTGCTCACTTTTTCTAGAAATCCCTAACCTTTCAGCCAACCCATGAAATGAATTTGAAAGCTTGTTATATGACGAGGCATCTATCCACATAATCCTTGCCCAAGTACCCTTACGCCTTTCACTAAACCCATAGCCTCTAGCAAGTTCGCTTTTCCCTATTCCAGACTTCCCACTAATTAAGACTACTCGTGACATTTTTACTTCTTGACTACTACTGTGTAACCTTAGGTTCAAATTTTTTACCACCTCTTTTCTTTCAATGAAATTTTCTGGTGTCTTGCCAAAACTATAGGAAAATTGACGCCTATCTTCATCTTGTTTTCTAAGATGTTCTTTTACATCTTCTATATCTTTCCTTTTCACAGGATCTTGTCCATTAATCTCCTTTAATATAAAACGAGCTAATTCTTCTTTTTTTTCATCATTTAAAATATACACATATCCTTCTATGGGTGCTTTAATGGATACATACTTTTGTTTTACCTCTTCCCACTTTCTTAACTCCCATTCAAAGGGAAGCCGATAGCCGTATTTTTCAGCACATCTATATTCCTCTAGATTATGTTCCTCAGAATTATATTGATAATAATTAACAGTTTCATCTTCTTCTTTTTTCTTTATTCCTACCCATTCATACAATTCTGAGGTTACTAAACTTTCACCACCTTGCTCATCTTTTATTTCATATCCAGGACGCGTAAAATATCCTTTCTTTTTTGACTTATCTAGAACAACACCTTGTGTTATAAGATCAACAGAAAAGTCTTGTTCCTCAGAAGTTAAAAGGTAATTCATTGTTCTATGTACAGCATCTATTGCTAACTTCTTAACTCTCCTATGATAAAAAGAGGGATTGATATCTACAACCTTTATGAATGGTTCCTCAAACCTGTGAAAAATTTCTAAGCCAGCTTTTACTAAAATCTCTCTCATTTCAGCTTTGTAGCAAGGTATAATTATTGTAAAAATATTTTTCGCTCTTTTCTTATGCTGTTTTCCTATAACACAATAATTGATACTCTCATTAACTTTAACACTAAATAATTTTAGTGGACTTGCTGGAATAGTATTATTCAAAATAGAATTAAAGCTGGCTGAAACTTTACTTATTTTTTGTATATTTGAATCTGGTTCTGCCTCCTCAAAATATTTAGATAATTTTTCCTCGAATTCTTTAACAAAAGTCTTAACAAAAAAAGTTGCTTTTTCCACTACTTCATTATCTGTAAGACTTATAACATTGGCTGTATCATTCGATGCGCTATACCATACACTACCGCTGCTTATAGATGAAGATCTTGTTACTCCAAGACTCTCTTGACTTGGTCCACACTGAAGTTCTCCACTAGATAATCTATCTTCATGATCAAGACCTCCTTTTGCTCCTATTGTTGACTCATCATCTACATAATCAATTCGATCATCTGCTACTCGTTCTCCTTTATTTCCTTTACCTAACATAAAACCCCCTATATTTTAATATTCATACTTGATTATTTTACCGTAAATCTCTTTTCTGAAGATTGGTTTTAATATCTAATTCATTTGATTCTTATACAGCTGTACTAAACTGCTCTACAAATTTACTGTAGAAACCTTACGGTAATCCTAGGTAACTTTAATTGCTGAGTAACAGTGTGCTTTTCTTTTGACTTCTGACTAAATTAGATATATTCTTAAAAAATCGAGAATTGCTTTCTGAGTGATATACATAATACAATGCATCTGACTCACACCTCATGTTTTCATTACGTTAGACTGCATTGTAGCTAAAAAGATCTAGCAAAGCAAGAATTTTTTTGCATACTTTAGCATCTTATTTTAGTTTTTATTTTAAAACTAAAGCAGCTCAGTTTCATGTACTTTTACTTCTTTATCGACTGTTATTTTTCTTCTTCAATGCACCTGTGAGTAATGATAACGTGGCAGTTAAAGCTTGTAAAGCAATTTTTATATAGCAAGATTCAGCTATTTAATAAAAAGATCGTGGCTAGACCAAAAAATATAAGAGCTGAGAGAATATCAGTTGTTGCTGATGTTAAGATTGAAGACGAAACAGCAGGATCGGATCTTAAACGATGAAGCATTATAGGAATAAAAGTGCCGATAAATGTTGCAATGATCGACATTGCAATCATGGAAACTACGAAAATGATCTCTACTTTTAAACTATGGAACCTTATTGCTAATACTACGAGCGAAATTGTAGATAAAATCACTCCATTTATAAGACCTATTAAAAATTCTTTCATCAGTATTCTTTTTGCATTTTGCTCAGTTAGATATTTTGTTGCGATTGCCCGGATAGTTAGTGTTACTGTTTGGGATCCTGCATTTCCGCTCATCGATGCAATGATTGGCATAATTATTGGCAGTACTATAAAACTTTGTATTACGTTATCGAAAAAGCCAACTACTATAGAACATATTGTTGCAGCTAAGAGGTTAAACAGTAACCAAGGTAGTCTTTTAATTATAGTTTTATGTATAGGGGCATTTATATCAGATTTAGAAGATACACCGCTTATTTTAAGCACATCCTCTTCTGCTTCTTGTTGAACAATTTTGATTACATCTTCAATAAGGATTACACCTATAATTTTACCATTCTTATTTACTACTGGAGCTGATAATAGAGAGTAATCTTTAAATATTCTTGCTACTTCTTCTTGGTCCATTCCAGTTTTAATTATTTTTATATCTTGACTCATTATCTCTTTTATTATTGTTTCTCCTGAGTGAGATATTACCTTATTTAAGTTGAAAATGCCTATGGGTTCTAATTTTGAGTTAATGATGAAAATTTGATAAAATGTTTCTGGTATTTTTTTATAGTTGCGCAAGAATTCCATTAGCTGATTTATCGTCCAATAATATGGAGCTATAACCATATTTTTATGTATCAACCTTCCTGCACTTTCTTCTGGGTATGATAACAATTCCTCTACTAATTTTTGAGTTGCATTGGGTAAGTAGTTAAGTATATTTTCTATAGACTTTCTATCTAAATCTTTCACTATAGCTACTATGTCTTCTATATCAAGAAGCATTAGTAACTTTGCTGTATTTTCTATTCCCAATATTTCTATGATCTCTACTTGTAAATCTGGTACTACATGTACTAAGGCATCACTTAACAAATGTTGATCGAGGATATTAACTAATTTCTCCCTGTGATCATTGATCGAAGTAGATAAAAAATAAGCTAACTGAACGCTATCTATCGTTTTTACAATATTACGAACATTCTCTAATTCTTGATTATCGAGAGACTCTATTAAATCATCAATAGCCTTTTTGTCTAAACCATAATGAGAACTTGTTTTAATATTCATTACTTTACCTTATTTTTTTAATAAATATACACACTTGATTTTATTGAACATTCAAGTATAATAAAATTATTTTGAATTAACTATTATATGGTTAAATTTCTATTTTGTTTGCTGTTATTGTTAGTGATAATAAATATATTAAAGTCTAAAGTATAATGAAAACCCATCCAGAAATCCTTGAATACTTTCAAGGCTTAAATAAAAGTATTTCTCTTATCAGGAGGTGTCTTTGACATAGAAAAATTGAAGTTGCGTCTTGAAGAGCTGGATTCTCAAGCGTCGAATGATAATCTGTGGCAAGATAATCAAAAAGCACAAGAGATTTTAAAAGAACGCTCTAAAATTAAGCATGAAATAGAATCGTTTTCAAAGCTAGAAAGCGATTACAACGATTCTATCAGCTTGATGAAATCTGCTATTGATGAGAATGATGAAGAATTTTTTTCTGAAGTTAAAGGTGAGTTAGTAAAGCTAGAGAAATTAATCAAACTTAAAGAGACAGAATCCTTATTTACTGGTGAAGCAGATAACAATAACTGCTTTTTAGAAATCCACTCAGGAGCCGGTGGAACAGAGAGCAATGATTGGACTGAGATGCTCATGCGCATGTATACAAGATGGGCAGAAATTTATCACAATTTTAAAGTTGAAGTTGTAGAAAAATTAGATGGTGATGCAGTTGGTATAAAATCTACAACAATAAAGATCATCGGAGAAAAAGCTTACGGGTGGGCAAAAAGCGAAAGTGGAGTTCATAGATTGGTTAGAATATCACCATTTGATGCAAATGGTAAACGTCATACCAGTTTTGCAAGTGTAGGAGTAACTCCAGTGATTGAAGATTCAATAGATATTGTTGTGGATGAAAAGGATTTAAAGATCGACACTTACCGTGCTTCTGGAGCAGGTGGTCAGCATGTCAATAAGACTGAAAGCGCGGTACGTATTACGCATATTCCAACAGGCGTTGTAGCTCAATGCCAAAATGGTCGTTCTCAACATAAAAATAAAGATGAAGCACTTAAACTACTTAAAGGACGTTTATATCAAATTGAATTGGAAAAAAAAGAACAGAAAATGGCCGAAGAATATGGCAAGAAATGCGATATAGGTTGGGGCAGTCAGATCAGATCGTATGTTATGCATCCATATCAAATGGTAAAGGATTTAAGGACTGGACATGAAGTTGGCAATATAAATTCCGTTTTTGATGGCAATATAGATTGTTTCATAGTTAGTGTATTGGAGTTAAAATGAGATTTATTAAAAAGCTAAGTTTTATGCTCTGCTAATAAGGGGAAAAGAAAACCAAAATCTATTGAGAAAAATGGAACAATTTTGTGAATATATCTATTATCCAAGTAGCTGATGAAAATGGCAACTCGTTTCTTATGGGCACAAAAATGTAATATGAAGAGAAATCTTCGTACATTAAGTTGTAGCCGCGCAACGTCTGCCATTGATGATTATTTCACCTACTGTAACTGCTGCTAAAATAAAGCAGTAATAAACTTGTGTTAACAAAGAAATAGGTGAGACAGAAGCAATGCTACCTGCTAGCAGCAGCTGGGAACCATAAGGCAAAATGCCTTTTGTAACGCAAGCAAAAATGTCTAACAAGTATGCACTACGGTATGACGGAATATTATGCTTTTGCGCGAGCCTTTTTGCAATATCGCCACTTAATAAAATAGCAATGGTATTATTAGCAACTAAAACAGTAAACATAGATGCTATGCCCGCTATTACAAATTCAGCTTTAGTTTTTGTGATATTGCTTTCATCGATAAGTTTGTGTAATGCCTTTTGACCCTGCTTGTACATTATATGACTCAATCCGCCAATAAATAGAGCAAATATCACTATCTCGTTTACTTTTTTGAAACCGTCATATATGTCATGAGAGAGTTGAATGATAGTATAGTCAAAAAAAGCCATCCCTAATACACTAGCAACAATTATATTTATAGTTATTGTTACTAAAGTAGTAACTTCAAATAACCCCATGATTATTAAAGAAATATAAGGAATAATCTTTATTACTGATAAATAATCTAAATTTGATGTAGGAATAATTTTTGTACTATCTGCCATAATTGCCAGATAGACAAGCGTTATAATGCTGGCAACAAATGCTACTTTAGAATTCACTTTAAGTTTATCCTTTATCGTGGCCCCCTGTGAAGAAACAGATGCAATAGTAGTGTCAGATATCATTGAAAGATTATCACCAAATACGGCACCTCCAACTACAGTTGCAGTTCCTATTTCAAGACCAAAAGCCCCATTTTTTGCTAAGTTAACAGCTATTGGTACCATTAATACAACAACTCCCATAGACGTACCAATTGCAGTTGATATAAAAGCGGAAGCCAAAAATACTCCAGGCAGTAGTAATCTTGCTGGAAGGAATTTGAGAATTAAATCAGCAACAGTATCTGCACTACCAATTGATTGAGTCACCACAGAAAATGCTCCAGAAAATAGAAAAGTTAAACACATAGTAAGGGTGTTTTTATCGCCCATACCCTCGATGACAGTATCGATGTGACGTTGAATTTTACCTGCACTGCATGCAACAGCAAAAAATAGCGCCGGTAGTAGGCAAATTACCGGTGAAACTTGGCGAAGCGGATTATCAATTCCAATAAAGAAAAAATAGACACCACTTCCAAGGTATAAGATTAAAAAAATAACCAAAGGAAAAAAAGCTGTCATTTTACTGCCTTAAAAGCTATGATTATAATCAATTAAGTGATTTCAGGCAAGCTTGGTTTTCTGTAAGTTAATAACAGTCCTTTTAGACTCTCAAGTTACGCTATGGAAAATGCGTTGACTATTCTACCATAATATATAGCATCAAAAAATACTCTATAGTATGAGGTAAAGCCATGGTAATGACATATGAACAGTGGAACATAATATTAGGTGTAATTGATCAAGAGGTAAATTTAAGTGAAGACAATGTAATTGAAAGAATAAAAGAGCTATTAAAGGAAGTAAAGATACTAGGGCAAGCAGAAATATTAAGAATGTTAGAAGAGATATCGCATGGATTAGAAGTACCAAGCAAGATTCCAAGAGTACAAGAGACACAAGAGCCATTAAAAAAGAGACTAAAGGTGGTAAATGTACCGCAGACAAAAGAAGAAGCAAAAAAGATACTAAAGGAGTCAAGGGTATCAAATGCTCAACAGATGGTAAAAAGAATGCTAAAAAGGTTAGGTGTACAAGAGACATCAGAAGAATCAAAAGCAGTGGCGCTAGAGGATGTGCTAAATGCACGAAAGATCTCAGAAAAGGTACCAGTGATGCTAGATGTAGGAAAGATATTAGAGACACTAAAGGCACTAAAGAGAGCAAGTAAAAATGTGTATAGAGAGTGGGAGAAAAATAAGTTTGATATAAATCATTGGTTTAAAGTAGATTGTTTGCATGAACGCTTTTCATACACGTTATTGTATTTAGCTATTGATTTTAAGCTGAACAATTTAATAAATGCTATGCTTAAAGTAAAAGGAATCGATATTAATGCACCAAGTCCGTTTTCCGAATGGACTGCTTTACATTGGGCTGTTGAAGATAGGAACACAGAAGTAGCACGCAAGCTAATAGAAAAAGGGGCAAATGTTAATCAGTTGGATTCATCTCAACGAACTACTTTATATCAGCCAGCTGTAAATGGCGATATAGAAATAACAAAAATCTTAGTAAAAAATAATGCAGATGTTAATGCAGAGGATCTAGCGAGATTGACTGCTTTATATAAGGCTGCCGATAATGGCCATGAAGAAGTAGCAAAGTACTTAATGGAGAATGGAGCAGATGTTAAGAAGAATGGAGCGCTTAAACTTACTCCTTTACATATTGCTGTTGCAAATGTTGATGAAGCAATGGTGAATTGTATAATAAAAAATGATAAGAATATTGTTGAAAATATTGAGATAGTAGATGTATTTGGATGGAGTCCTTTATATTGGGCTGCTGCAAAGAATAATACATTAATATTAGAGATCCTATTACAGGCCACATCACGATATAGAGCAAGTGTTGATATAGAGGATAAGTTAATTGGGCGATCTCCCTTACATATTGCTGCTACGAATGATAATGTGGAAGCAGTAGAGCTCTTAATAAACTATGAAGCAAATGTTAACCATAAGGATGCATGGGGATGGACTCCTTTTAATTGTGCTGCCGCAAAAGGCAATAGAAAAGTAATGAATTATCTAATAGCCCATGGAGCAAGTATTGAGACAAATGATCCACAGAAAATATTACTTTCTATTTGTCCATATAATTATCTAGAAGCAGTAACTACTATAACACAACTTGGAATATGGAAGGATGTGATGAAATTGATGGTAGCTGAGTTTTTACGTTGTGCTGCCGGACATGGTGATACACTAATGGTACATGCTCTATTAGAATCTGGAATAAATGCTAATGCACGTGACGATTTAGAATCAACTGCTTTACATAAAGCTGCCAAAGGTGGCCATGCGGAAGTAGTAAGGACCTTAATTTTATATGGAGCAAATGTTAATGCACAGGATAGCTCAGGGCAATCTCCTTTAGCTTATGCTTTCGAACATAGACACTGGATAGTAGTAATGACTTTACTATGTTATGGCGCAAGTACTTTATTGCCTGATCACTGTGGTGAAACTGTAAGAGATTTAGCTGAACATCAAGGCATAAGTAATCTTCTAGTGGAAGCAGAACAAAGAGCACTAGATATACTTACGCGGCTTAACTTAGAATCAAGTATACTCAGAAACAAAAAATTAATGACAGTGCAACACATAGAATCACATATGTTGAGAGAAATAGAATCACATAATCTATCTATCAGCTTTGAACGTATGATAAGAGATCAAGCTAATCAAATTGAACAATTACAGTATAACGCTAAACTTAATGAAAAAGGAGTAGCATTTATAACTGACCACATTAAATGTGTGCAGTTAGAGACTAACACTAAAGCGTGTTCAGCTGAAATGGATGGAGTAAAAGAACAAATATTACATAGTCCTTGCAGGTGGTCATATCGCACTAAAAATGTTAATGTCAGAAGAGTAACATCTTTAGCTAACGGCATTGAGTGTATGAAGTTAGGGCCTAACACTGAAGCGTGTCAAGGCCCTAGTACTAAAGAGCCTAATACTCACCTCTCTATGATCGAGAAACTATCATTGTTACCACTTTACTCAGCTGTAGGAAAATATGAAGCCGTTATAAATAGTTAAATAATCCTCTAAATTCCAGCACGTAGCACTCGATGCAAGTAGCTGAAACTGAGAAGTACATTAGGTATGTTAGATTTTAGTTTACACAATAAAATTTTTATAAGTAAGATGTCAGAAGGTATCAAAACCATATTAGTAGAAGACAATAATGTTAGGCTCGATAGGTACATTAGAAGAATTTTTCCCAATTTGAAACAATCTGCAATTGAGAAGTCTTTAAGGAAAGGATTAATCAAGGTTGATAATTGCACGGCAAAATCCAGCGATAGGGTAAGCTCTGGGCAAACTATAATGATAAGATACTTAGACTATATTGAGAACACTAATTCTGACTGCAAATATAATGAAAAGTTAGTGAATCTACTAAGAGAGAACATATTATATGAAGACGAATATATACTAGCTATAAACAAACCCGCAGGGGTCATTGTTCAAGGCGGCATAAAGGTAAAAATTAGCATTAGTGATTTACTTGACCAAATAAGAGAGAGAGAAATATTTAAAATTGTTCACAGGCTGGATAGGGATACAAGCGGAGTAATAATATTCGCACGCAATGCCAGCGTTGCCAAATACCTTATGGAAGAATTTAAAGGACGGAGGATAAAAAAAACTTACCTAGCATTAACTTTTGGTATACCGAGCAAAGATAATGGAACAATAGACTATCCGTTGGTGAAAAAATATATTTCAGGGCAAGAAAAAGTAGTCGTTGATGAAGATTCACCTCAAAATGCCACTACGCATTTTTTAATTATAGCAAGGTTAAAACATAATGTTGCTTATTTAAAATTACAACCAATTACTGGCAGAACTCATCAATTACGTGCACATTTAGCTCATATAAATTGTCCTATTCTTGGTGACGGTAAATATGGCGGTAAAAAAGCTTTTATTGATGGAGTAGCAAATCAGATTCACCTACATTCATATTCTTTGTCTTTAAAATTGCCAAATAATAAAGAAGTCACTATTACTGCTCCTGTCCCTAAACATATCGAAAAATCTATTGAAGCGCTATCTTTTGACTAAAGCGATTTCACCAATCAATTTTTTTGTCTTTGGCTTTAATTTGAAGTACAGATATTAGGCTAATCAATGCACAAACAGTAAGGTAAATCCCTGCGGCAAGTTTTGTTTCGGTTTTTTCTATAAGCCACATGCATATCGATGGAGAAAGGCCGCCAAAAATACCTGCAGATATGTTATGTGCGAGGCTAAAGCCGGTGCACCTAACTTTTGTTGGAAATAACTCGCAGGCAAGAGAATTATATATTCCAAAAGATGCACCTATCGGCACACTTATCAACAGAAAAGAGAGCGTGACAATATAGTGGTTATCATTTGATAATAGCGAAAGTACCGGCAAACCGGCGCAAGCTAGAGCTACTAATGTAGGAATCATTACATTTTTTCTTCCAACTTTATCAGACAGTATTGCAAATAGCACTGCGGACGTTCCAAATGTAATTTCAACTATAATCCTTACTACATTTTTAATATCAATACCTGACAGAGTAAGCGCTTTTACAGATATGTTATAAAACATTATTACCGAATAAACGATTGCATTTTGAGCGATACCAAGCCCAATTGCTAATATAAATGCTTTTTTGTAGGTTTTGATTAATTCTAAAAATGGAGAATCAGATAAGCTTCTATTTTGATCATGAATTTTATATGCTAAGCTCTCTTCCATTATATATCTTGTTAAAAAGCCTATTATGCCCATAATGAAGCAGAAATAGAAGGGCAACCTCCAGCCCCAAATTTCATAATTTTCACCTGTAAACTTTTTGCAAATAGCTATCATTACAAAGCATGTGATAGAACCGAGAGCACCACTAAACGCTTTCATGCTCCCTAAGAATCCTAGATTTTTTTTATCGCTTGAATGCTCTATTAAAAAAGCAGAGTTAACACTTGTTTCTCCACCTGCTGCCATTCCTTGTACTATCCTACAAAACAGAAGCAGTATAGGAGAAAATATTCCTATTTCTCTAAAGCTAGGTATAACCGCAATTGCAGTAGACGATATCGAAGCTAATATTACGGAAGTCAGTAAAATTTTCCTCCTGCCATACTTATCTCCAATGTAACCAAAAATAAACGCACCAAGTGGTCTAAATCCAAAGCCAATTGCAAAACTGCCAAGGAATTTGATTTTTTTTATGTAGTCGCTTTCTGATGAAAAAAAAACGTCACTTATTATATGCGTCAAAACTCCAAACAGAGTTATTTCATACCATATAATCATATTGCAGATTATACTTGATAGTATTGCTTTTTGAATATCGCTCATAATTTTTAACTCACTATAATTTAACTTACTAATAACAAGTATTTTTGTCTATAGATTGTAGTTTAGAACTTTGTAACTGTTTTAGTATAAAATTGTTTACAATATGCTCACAAGATATTCATTAAATTTTCACTATTATATTCTATATTCAACATTTATTGTAATTATGAGGTTAGTATGAGTGAAAAAGGTATAGACGTATCTCATTGGAATGGAGAGATTGATTGGTTGAAAGTTGCAAAGGATGAGGTAAGGTTTGCATTTGCCAAAGCAACTGAGGGAGAAACTTTTCAAGACACTAAATTTGGACAAAATTTTCAAAGTATGAAAGATAATAATGTGCAAGCTGGGGCATATCACGTATTTAGGATGACCTCAACACCTGAAGGTCAGTTGAATAACATAGTTAACGAACTTAAAAAAGCTAATTTTGAGCCAGGTACAAATAAGTTAGCTGTTAGTGCTACAACTGGTATTTGCGAAGGAAGAACAACAAAATGTGATGATC
>NZ_JBNRJY010000510.1:0-405 GCF_059414725.1 Wolbachia endosymbiont of Tuta absoluta | reverse complement strand
CGCCGTTTTGGGAAACTCTTTTGGTAGCATCCTCCACTGATAACCACTTTTTAGGGCGTACAACACTCCGCAAAATATATTCATACAAATCAAGTTTTCTTGGTTTTGTTTTTTCCACAAGACTCCAGATCGATCTGTTCTGGCCGAGAAAAGGTTCTATGCGAGTGAGTGGGCTTGGGGCCACAAAAAGGGAGGTTTTTAGAGGAAAACACTAAAACCTAAAACCAAGTCAGTGCAATCGGCAACCAGTGTTCGATGCCCACACACACAACACAAATATTTGTAGGTTACTTTTCAAATATTTGTGTTGAGTCTGTGTTTTGCATTTCATGTCTATTTTGTTCCTCACAGATGGCCAAGTCTATAATACTACGACCCTTAATACTCATCCTTCAAAATATAATG
>NZ_JBNRJY010000509.1:0-304 GCF_059414725.1 Wolbachia endosymbiont of Tuta absoluta | reverse complement strand
AAACACGTCCTTGTGCAATTTCATCTACTTTTTCAAAGGTCATATTACGACCTGCTGCTACACGATTCACGAATGTTTCATAGATAAACTCAATGCTTTCTGTTACTTCCGTTTTAAACGATTCGTCAACTTTTCTGAATGGGCTATACGAAGCTGCATTTTGGTGTGTTTTTACTTGTTCTGCATTCACCCCATATTTAGTTGCTAAGGTGCTAAAGTTTGGCAACATACCAAATACTCCGATCGATCCAGCAATTATTTCAAGTATATTTGACCTTCGCATCTTTAATTATTAGGATTCCAG
>NZ_JBNRJY010000508.1:0-21138 GCF_059414725.1 Wolbachia endosymbiont of Tuta absoluta | reverse complement strand
AGCATAAAACTTAGCTTTTTAATAAATCTCATTTTAACTCCAATACACTAACTATGAAAAAACTCCTTTACATTTGGCTATTGAAAAAGGTGACGAAAAAATAGTAAAAGCTCTATTAAATAAGGGGGCTAGTGTTAATTTGCAAGATAAAAGTAAAAGCGCTCCTTTACATCTTGCTGCTGAGAAAGGCAAAATTGAGATAGTAAATGCTATATTAGATAAGAACCCTAGTATTAATCTTCCAAATAAATGTGGACACACTCCTTTGTCCGTTGCTGCTCGGGAACATCATAAAAAGATAGTAAGAGCTCTATTAAAAGCAGGTGCTGATCCTTTATTAGATAATCTTGATAACAAAACTCTAGATAAAGAACTTACTGAAAACGCAATTATGCTAGCAATAATCTTGGGTGTTGGTATATTTGTTATTGCATCTGTTGTAGCTGCGATAATAGTTACTTCTGCATATTTTATTGGTGTGTCATTATCAGTAGGTGCTATGGCTGGGATAGCTGTGGCTGCTGCTGTACTCACAGGACTTGTTGCTGGTGGCATTATATATGAAGTGTTGAAGCCTTGTGATGAGTTAAAGGAGGCTATTGCAAAAAAAATATCAAATCTTAGTCAGAATAGTGCAGTGGACGATAGTAAGCCTAATTGTAGTCTAGAAAATCCTGAAACAAGCTTACTGGCACCATTAAAAGATTTTATAAATAATGTAAAAAGTTTTTTCGCTATTTAAGGAAGAAGTCTCTTCTTCCTTTTTTTCCAATTTTTTATTTAGCAAGGTATCTAGATACCTTGCTTAACACCAAAACAGAATTAAGGTTTAAACATCCTAGGTGTATTAACACTCATTTTGAAGACAGCAAATGGTGTCATCCCAGCGCCCTCTTTCTTGTTATTCCAATACTGGGATTCAGAAAACTGACCAGGTTGGTCACGCGCTGGCTCTCTAAAATTACTTTAGTTGTAAATATTAAGAAATTTACTAAATAAAAAAAGACAAAAGAATCCCCGTATAGCGAGTTTTAATAATGTAAATTGATAATGTGCTAACAAGCGCGATTTGGCTGAATGTAGAAAAAATAAAAAAAGCTGCTATAATTTTATGTAATTTGCCAATAAACACCTGAATTTTGTCGTTGAGCCCAAAAAACAAGGATAAATACCTTTATTGGTATAATAAGGAAAGTGGGAAGGTTTGTCAAGTAATAAAACTAGAGGGCTCAAATGAAAGAAGGTAAACTCTAAAGTGTACGTTCAGTAGCACTTTCTATAAGAGAGATTGTATTATCTATTCCATAAAGCTTGATAAAAGATCCCATTCTAGGGCCGGTTTTTTGGCCAAGCAGCGTTTCATATAGCAACTGAAACCAATCGCGTAAGTTATTGTAATTATGTTTTTTTCCGATGGAGAAAACCTGAGATTGAATCTCTTCAGCAGTGGCTGTAATAGGCAGGGAATGTAGGTTGTTCTTTAAATCTAGTAACGCTTCTTTCTCTTTTTCATTTGGAGCTTTATATGCTTTTGTTGGCTTGATAAAGTCATGGTAATACCTAACTGCAAAATCTGAAAGCCTATCTAGCATTTTGTTGCTTTCTGGTGTAACGTTTGGTGCATAAGTTGATATAAAACCCCAAAGAATCTCTTTGTTTTCAGCATTACAAGCTGCTGCCAGGTTTAAAAGTAACGAAAAATTTATGCCTGAAGTTTCTACGTTTGGAACTTTACCCTGGTGGATGTGCCATACAGGACTGTTTACATCCTTTTCTTTACTTTCATTATAACGCTTAACAAATTCCAAATATTCATCAGTTGATTTTGGTATCACATCAAAATATAAACGTTTAGCTTTTTTAGGACTCTGAAAGATGTATAATGCTAAACTCTCTGTGGGTGCATAAGTTAGCCACTCCTCAATTGAAATACCATTTCCTTTTGATTTTGATATCTTCTTTCCTTCTTTATCAAGAAATAACTCATAGCAAAACAAAAGCGGTGGCTTTTCTCCAAGTATTTTACATATTTGACTTGAAAGCACAGCAGATGGTGTTAAATCTTTTCCATGAGCTTCATAATTGACTCCAAATGCAGCCCACCTCATCCCCCAATCAGGTTTCCATTGCAGTTTACATTTTCCTTTTGTCACTGGAACTTCTATTTTTTCCCCGTTTGGGTCTTCATACGTGATTGTTCCTTTATCTGTATTTGTTTCAATTACTGGAACTTGTAAAACTTGGGAAGTTTTTGGGCATATCGGCAAGAATGGACTATAGGTTTGCTGCCTTTCTTCCCGAAATGATGGAAGCATTACGTCCATCACTTTATCATAATTTTTCAGCAGGAGTAAAAGTTTTTCATCGTAAACGCCAGATTTATAACACTCTGTTGCACTCCTAAATTCGTATTCAAATCCAAACAAATCAAGAAATTTACACAACAACGAATTCATGTGATGACCATAACTCTCATGAGTGCCAAATGGGTCAGGTATCATGGTTAATGGCTTGTTCAGATTCTCTCTTAGCATTTCCTGATTTGGTACATTATCTGGTATTTTTCGCAAACCATCCATATCGTCGGAAACTGCAATGATTTTGGTTTTTATACTAGGAGCTATTTTTTTTAGAGCGTTTGCAATAACTGTGGTACGAAAAACTTCCCCAAAAGTACCAATATGTGGTAAACCCGATGGACCATAACCAGTCTCAAATATTATCTCTTTTTTATTAGGGAATTCTTGTAGTATTTTTTCTGCTTCTTGAAATGGCCAGCTTATAATCATTGAATTTAAATTAATTATCTTACCTAAAGTGCTATTCATTTCAATAGATTTTTAATTAATGATGTAGTATTAGTGTTAGAGCTCTTATTAGAAGGTTAAAGATATGTCTACTGGCAGCATACAAACGAATCAATTATTTAAAGGTCTTACAAGACCTGCAATGCTCTTTGGTGTGAGTTATATGTTTGCAATATTAAACGTTCTAATTTGCATGCTAATTTTCATTAATACAAATGATCTTAGAGTAATTCTCCTGATGTTACCAGGTATACATGGACTTGGCTATATAGCTTCTGCAAAGGAACCGTTGTTTATTGAGTTATTTATGGTAAAGTTGGGAAAATGTTCCAAATGTTTAAATCGGTTTTATCATGGAGCCAATTCTTATGACATTACTTGATGTTATGCAATGTTGAGATTTAGAGCTATTCAATCAAAGAATAAATCTATTCTAAGTAGAGAGGTTCACGCTGCCGAATTTATACCTTATTCTTGCTATTGGAATAGTACAACCTTGATAACAAAGCAGAATTGGTTAGTTAAATTTATAAAATTAAATGGCTTTGCGTTTGAAACGGCCGATGATGAAGACTTGGTGATACAAAATAATATCAGAAATCAGATGCTAAGAAGCATTTCATCTCCAGCATTTAGTTTGTACTTTCATACCATCAGGCGTAAGAAGAATATCTTTTCTGATGAATTTGCAAACCAGAGTTTACCAAATTTTTTTGCTAACCATGTAAATCTAAAATGGAGAGAAAAACACGCAACTAGGCAATCTTTTATTAATGATTTATACATTACGATTATTCGTAGGGCAGATACAAAGGGAGTAGAATTTTTATCACATCTACTGAAAAAATTTGGGCATGTAACTTCAAAACATGCTTGGGAAAGTGATATGCGTGATACCTATGAAGATTTAGAAGAAACGACAAATCGTATAGTAACAAGCCTTAGGAATTATTCGCCTAAAGTCCTTGGAGTAAAAGAAACTCCAAACGGACTGTTTTGTGAAATAATGGAGTTTCTGTCTAGAATTGTAAATTGTGGCTTTGTTACAAATACGCTTTTTCCACTAAAAACTGAAATATCAAGATACTTACCAGTTCATAGGTTATTTTTTGGCCATAAGATGATACAGGTTGTGACTCATAATGAAAGTAAATATGCTGGAATAGTTAGTATCAAAGAATATGGAAATAATACTTCCGCAGGAATGCTTGATTCTTTTTTACAACTTCCTTATGAATTTATTATCACGCAGTCTTTTCAATTTACAAATAGGCAAATGGCAATTGCGAAAATGCAGATACAGCAAAATCGTATGATACAATCTGCAGATAAAGCTATTTCTCAAATAGCAGAAATTTCTCATGCGCTTGATGATGCAATGAGTGGTAAAATTGCGTTTGGTGAACACCATTTAACTATCTTATGTATAGAAAAAAGCCCTAAATCATTGGACAATGCTTTATCATTGGTTGAATCGGAGCTTTCTAATTGTGGTGTTTATCCTGTTCGTGAGAGGGTTAATCTAGAACCAGCATTTTGGGCGCAAATTCCTGGTAATTTTGATTATATAGTAAGAAAAGGTACAATAAGTAGTCTTAATTTGGCCGGTTTTGCATCTCAACATAATTATCCTACTGGTAAAAAATTCAATAACCACTGGGGAGATGCTGTTACAGTTTTTGATACAACATCTGGCACTCCATTTTTCTTCAACTTTCATATAAGGGATGTTGGACATACTATGATAATTGGGCCAACAGGTGCTGGCAAAACTGTTTTAATGAATTTTTTATGTGCTCAAGCAATGAAATTTTCTCCAAGAATATTCTTTTTTGATAAAGATCGCGGTGCAGAAATTTTTTTAAGAGCACTTGGTGGTATCTATACTATAATAGAACCAAGAACTAAGACAAATTTTAATCCTCTGCAACTTGACGATACTCCTGATAATAAAACATTTTTGATGGAATGGATAAAATCTTTAATTTTAGTGTACAACGATAAATTCACTTCAGAAGATATTGCTAGAATTAATGATGCAATTGAGGGAAATTTTAAATTAAAAAAAGAAGACAGATTTTTGAGAAATCTTGTACCATTTTTAGGACTTGCGGGCCCTGATACTCTAGCTGGAGCAATATCTATGTGGCATGATGATGGCTCTCATTCTGCAATATTTGACAATAAAGAAGATTTGCTAGATTTTTCAAAAGCAAGAGTGTTTGGCTTTGAAATGGCTAGCTTGCTAAAAGATCCTGTTGCTCTTGGGCCGGTCTTGATTTATTTGTTTCATAGGATTAGTATATCGCTTGATGGCACTCCATCCATTATTGTTCTTGATGAAGCATGGGCGTTAATAGATAATCCAGTTTTTGCACCTAAGATAAAAGACTGGTTGAAAGTGCTGAGAAAGTTAAATGCTTTTGTGGTTTTTGCTACTCAGAGTGTTGAAGATGCAAGTAAAAGTGCTATTAGTGATACGCTTGTACAGCAGACAGCAACACAAATTTTTTTGCCAAATCTGAAAGCTACTAGTGTCTATCGAGATGTTTTTATGTTAACTGAACGTGAGTACATACTGATCAAACACACAGATCCAAGTACTAGATTCTTTTTAGTAAAGCAGGGAGTTAATGCTGTAGTAGCTAGAATAGATCTGAAAGATTTGGATGATGTGGTCAACGTGTTATCTGGACGTGCGGAAAGTGTTCTATTGTTATATGATATACTGAAAGAAGTCGGAGATGATCCAAAGATGTGGTTGCCTGTGTTTTATCAAAAGGTGAAAAATGTTTAAAACTAAACTGTCATTACTGTTAGTTGCGATATTTTTGTTAAATATAGATTTTTTGCTCTCGTATCCAGTGTTTGCAGATACAGTAAGTGGTACTGACAAAACGGAATTTGTTAGCAGATTTAATTCTACTGGCAGCTTTAGTCGTGCTTCTAATCCTGACTGTAAGGCGTTTGAAACAGCTGCAGCAGTTGCTGGGATAGCAATTGCTATTGGTGCAATATTTACTGGTATTGTTTTGATTGTCTCTTCTGCTGGTTTATTTACTGCTCTTGTTATCGTTGGAATGATAGCTGCAATTGTTGGGGTTTGGAAGGCGATAGGAGGACTTGTTGTTTGTGAGCATAGTTTTGTTAAACACCCAGTTGCACGTGATCATGATGGAAAGTATAAAGATTTCGAATTCTCAAAATCAGAATACTCAAAATATTCAGATTGCACAAATAAGAATTATCAAAAGGAAGATGAATATTTTAAATGTTTTGATGGGGCAAATGGATCAATAGAAGTAGGTAGAAAAATAGAGAAGGGCATTTTAAACTCCATACCTGACCAAAATACTGGTGGTTATTACTGGCCAAAAAACGGTGTGCAATACAGTGAATATATAGAAGTATGCCATAGAAATCCTTTAACATTTAGCAGATTGTTTTGGTTAGATACATCAATAAAAGCAGACTTTGATGTTAGAGAGAAGGACACTGGATATGAAGGTGGGTCATGGTCTCCAAAAGTTGATGGTGATCTGGAATGTAAAGTTCTTAAAGCAGGACAAAGCGAAACCATACATGGGTCAACATTCAAGGCAGTAAAAAAAATGGACAGATTGTGTGTGGAGCTGGCAAGTGTGAGAATGCTTGGTATCAAAATGACTCCTTGGCCGCAAGGGGTTGATATGGGATGCACAGAATTGCCACCTGACCCACTTGCTCCTATGTGTGAAAAATCTGTGATGATATTCAAAAATAAAGATGGTACAGGTGAATATGAGGAAGATCTTAATGATTCTAAAAATAAGGACAAAGATTACAAAACTATTATAAGGGAAAAGAAAGGAGAGGGAAAAATTTTTGTAGGTTATAATAATGCCAGTTGTTTTAGCCAGTATGTCTCTGAAGCTTGCTACAATCAAGCGGGAAGTAAGTCATTATCTCCTATTCCTATAACTTCTATGATAGTGCAATGTATTAAGGAGTCGTTAGATAATTTAGTGGCAGGTATTGATTCAAGTGGTAACTTACTTACAGACAAAAATGGACATGCTAAGGGTAGTTTTTTGTCTGTAGCACAAAAAAGACTGAAGAACACTGTTACTGCTATCTTAATTTTAGCTTTGATATTGTTCTCTATAAAAGTTATGTCTGGTGGAGTGCGTAGTCCGCAAGAAATGTACATGTTGATCATTAAATTCGCTTTAGTGATTTACTTTACGACAGGTAGCACTATGTCTCATTATTACGGGGAATTAACAAAACTTTCGAACGGCTTATCAGAAATAGTGCTTAAAGCTTCATCTGAGAGTAAAAATATATGTAATTATGAGGCAGGTAAAGATTATGAATACGATCGTGCAGGGCAGAAGGTATCCTACAGTTATCTTGCACCTTGGGATAGGCTTGATTGCAGAATTTTATTTTATTTAGGTGCCCCTTTAGATGGAATTGGTGGCAAAATTGGTACTGGAGGTGTTGCAACGTTAGCGGTCTTGCTTGGCGCTGCTCCTGTCTTGTTAGTTGCAGGTTCGGTGATTGGTATTATTTTCGCTGGTGGACAAATTTTAGTAGCTCTTGTCTGTATATTTATGGCCATTTTGATGATGATGGTTATTTTATGGATGTGCTATGTATTTATCTTATCTTTAGTTGCGCTTAGTGTAATTATCATCTTATCGCCTTTATTCATTCCTATGGTTTTGTTTCAACATACTAAAGGATATTTTGATGGTTGGCTAAAAGAGTTAATTACCTACAGTTTATACCCAGTTATCCTCTTTGCATTTCTATCTTTTATGTTCATAGCATGTGATAAAATCTATTTTAAAAATTTAAATTTTAAACTGGACGAGTCATATAAAAATGAACAACCAGACAAGTCATATGAAAAGAAACAAGCAGAAATCTCATATAGTAAGAAAAAACAGTGGTTTAAATTGAAAGATGGGGAATGTGATAAAAATGAAACTACTCTCGCATGTATGATGCAAAATTATAGCTTTAAAAAGAGCAGCATACTTGGTCTATTCGACTTTAGATACATGGAGTTTGGCAGCTCTCTAATCGGAGAATTATTAAAATTGTGTTTAGTATTATTCCTCTTTTACCACTTTTTAAACGTTCTTCCCGGCATGGCTGCTGAGCTTGCTGGTAATCACAGAGCAGCACTTGGTTCAGGTAGCACTCCTGCACAAATGGTGAATAAAGCTTTATCTGCTGCCAAAGCTGCTGCTGGAGGTGCTGGTCAAGTTGCTGCTGCGGCTGTAAATAAGGCAAGAGGGGCTATTGGAGGAGGTGGAGATGATAATAAGGGATCGGGATCTTCCTCTAGTGAATCTATAAAATCAGGTGGAGAGTGAGCGCAGGTGAGTAACAGATGTTTGAACATTTGAGCAACCAAAATTTGGTTAAGCTATGCATAAGTTTTGTGATACTCTTTTTATTATCTGGGTGCGGGTGTATTAAGCCAGAAGATTCATCAGGCTTGCGTGAGAAATTGGATATAGTGTCAACAGAGCAGAAATGGGTTGATTCTGGAGTCTATATTTCGGATAAAATAAAAGTAACAGAGATTAATATAGTACCTAATAAGGTTAATTTTTGTTCGCAATATAAAGATTTTGCAATTGAACCTGGAGTAAGAAACGTTACATTACCGTTTGCGCTTAAAGCTGGCGATGCGATAAGCTTTAGTGTTGTTGGAAGTAAAATGTGTAAAAACAATAATGGCATGGTCACCTGCAAAAAAATTGACGAAAATTGCAGTGAAGGGGAAAAGGAGTATTTTTCACATGTTTTAAATCAAGAGAAGTGTCAAGGTGAAATATGTCCTAATAAATATGAAATAGGCAATGCACAATGGTTAAATGGAAAAGAGTACTGGTCTTCAGAATTAGATCAAAGTGAAAGAGAGGAAATTAGAAATGTCATCGACTCTATAAAACAGCAAGGGGAAAATGTAGACTGTAGCAAGCTTTCAGAGAGCAGTGCAAGTAAGATAGATACGCGCATTTTAAATTTACTCTGTGGACGTATATGTAAATTTTCTTTCGGCAGCGGAGAAAAAGGTTGCGTATATATTGAATACAATAGTATAGAAGGTGAGATATTCAATACTTTAAATTCTAGAGGTGAATCTGTTATTGCTGAAATTATTGATAACGTATTAAAGGAAAAACGGGTAAAAACTGACATTACACTATTACGTGTTCACATGGATAATGAGGAATTTGAACACATTCCAGGAGGCGGTATATGTATTAACTGTGATCATAAGATAGATCGTAACCATCCAAAACCAGAGTTAACTTTTAGTTTAGGTGATGGTAAGGGCAAGGGTGGTTTCAATATAAGAGTAACGAAGAACCATAGTCTAAAAAACAACTTATATATACATGTTTCTGATAAGTTTCCTGAGCACAATCCTGGTGAAATTCTGGGGGATATACCTGTGGATATCAGTGAAGTTCATAATACTGAGTATATGGAAAGATTAAAAGAAAAGCTAAAAGACAAGAGTGGCACTATATATTACGGAATAAGAGATCATGGCTGTGATTATAAGAAAAATGAGGGTCAGTTTAGTATTAATCTTACAACTAAAGAGCCACCTGTAAGAACTTTTAGTGCGATATATAATTTTTTTGATGAAAAAGTAAAAACTGCATTTTTCGGTTCTAGCTACAAAGACACTAACGCGATTCACTCTGATACTAGCCCTGTGAAGTCTCTTTATCAAAGTTTTGTAGCATCAAATAGAACAAATACCATCAGATCTACAATAGTGTCGTTATTAGTATTATATATAGTTTTATACACCCTTTATTACTTTTTTGGATTGTCTCATGCTTCTATATATGAATTTTTAATTATATGTGTAAAGATAGGAGTTATTACCCAATTGCTGAACGATAACAGTTGGAGTTTTTTTTATAACAATGCATTTTCTATTTTTGTTAATGCTCCAAAACAGTTAATAGAAATAGCAAATTTCAGAGGTACAACATCAAATGTTTTTGAATTTCTTGATTTACCGCTCAATAGGTTTTTATCAGCACACTCAGTGTTACTAATAGTATCTCTTATATTCTCCGGTCCTTTGGGTATTGTATCGTTTTGCTTGGTGATTTGGGGTTTGATAACAGTGAGCTTATCGATGTTTAACGCCTTATTTTCTTTTATCACATCTATAGCAATAGTTGCATTATTGCTTTCCTTGGCGCCTCTTTTTATTATTTGCCTTCTATTTGGATATACTAGACAGATGTTTCACAATTGGGTCAAAAATTTAGCAAGATTTGCAATTCATCCGGTAGTGCTTTTAATTTTTATATCATTAATAAGCCAGGTTATGGATTATATTGTGTATTCGGTCTTTAATTTTGAGGTCTGTCCTACATGTATACTTAATCTTAACTTAAAGATTTTTAATCCTTGTATTATTTATGGTTATGCTTCCAAACATGCACCTAATATCACCGCTATGATGGCTTTTGTGATTTTGGGACATGCTATGAAAGCTTTAGTTGAGGCATCTTCAACAATATCTGATTCGTTGTTTGGTGTTTATGTGGCAAGCGAACCAGGAAGGCAATATCAGCAAAGCTTAATGGGAACAGTAGGTTTAGATGAACAAAGTATCCAAAGAAGAGCAGGTCAGCAATCTGGTACACCAAGTCGAAGACCTCAAATACCACAATCAGCTCAAAGATCAGCACCTAAAATACCGACAAACACAGGAAATCAATGATGAGCAGAAAATCATTATTATTGATACTATGTCTTGTAATTACTGGCTGCACAATGGATTGTGTTGAACCTGGGCTGCAGAGCAGAAATACTAGTGTCAGTATAGATGTTCCAGTTCGTGAAGCTGGCGAAGGAGTTAAAATTCATTGGGTTGATTCTGGTCAAGTAATTAGCAAGGATGAGAAAATCAAATTTACTCTTGGTGGGTCAGTAAATTTTTGTCCTCTTAAAGAAGGGAAAAATCCAAAGAGAGTACTTGTGCCCGCTGTATTTTGTGCTAATGATTTAATACCAAATTACAGTAATAAGTTAACTGATAATGCTAGTCTTGATGAACGAGAAATATGTGGGGATATAGGCTTTGGAAATAATGAATTCTATAGCAATAGACGTTATGTAGATACTGGAATTAAAGCAAATCCTGGTGATAAGTTAAGCTTTAGCTTAGTTCCCAGAGAGATAACGATTGATTATGACAATCCACAAGGAAAAGGTATCAGTTTTGATGATAATTGCTATAGAACTGAAAAAGGGGATGAAAAAGATAGAGCTACAATAAGAGACATGCTAAACGGAGGAAAGTTCTTTTGTGGAGAAAGTGGTAAAAGAACTGTAGTAGAATTTCCGCCGCTGAATAAAGAAGAAATGAATAAAAGAAGAGTGCTAGTTGGCAATGGCTACACTCCATATGATAATAAGGTACATTTTAATAAGGATTATATTCAAAATTCATGGATAAATGGTGCGTTGTTAGATCTACGACGAACTAAAATAGGACTGAATGAATTATGTAATGGGAAAAGGTGTGATTTTAATGAGCTGAACAAATACAGTTCTTATGAACTTAATTGTTACTATCAGAATATATGTTACAACGCAAAAGGTATAGGGGAGAATTGCGTCTCTTCTATAAGGTATGAGAAGTATGATAAAGGAAATACATGTGACATGTATTCTCACCTTAAACGTATTGAGGATGAACTAAAAAAGATTGAAGAAAATAAGAGGGATTCTAAGCAGATTGACATTAATTTAATATCAAATTCTAAATTAAACTTCAAAGAGGACAGAGGAGATATTTCTTGGGCCGAAGCTCTTGTTGCAAAAATTGGCGATTTTGATGATCAGGATACTGCTAAAGGTATTCAATGTTTTCCAAATGAGAAAGGTGCGAAAGGAGATAATGTATGTTCACAGATTAATTATAAATTTGAAGATTACTCTCTGAGATTAAATCATGATTATAAAATAAAAGGTATAACACCTGGTAGTAGTGTGATGCTTGCTATAGCAAGTAATGGCAACTACCAACTTCATAGAGGTGGATATCATGTTGAAGTAACTAGATCATGTAACTTTGATGGTGGTAAAAAATTGTATGTGTACTTAGGTGATAATCCGCCAAGGGATCCATCTGCTCGAAAGACTAATGATTTCAAAAAAGTAAAGAGGTTGGATAAAATAACAGAGGATAATGTAGACTATTACATAATAGATGGAAGTCATTTGGTAAATGAAGAGTCTAAGAAAATATATTTTGGTATTAATGTAGAAAACGTAGAGAAAGATGATATTACGGACAAAGATAGCAAATATTATGAAGATAACAAATACACAGTAAATTTATTTTTAAAAAGAAAAATAAACGATTTTATTTCATCAACTGTAAACAAGATTTTTGATTTCATAACAGACGGGAGTGAAGACGGAATTAAAATTCCATATGAAGGATATAGAAAGGGGCTTCTACAAGGAATAAGAGCTTTGCTTATTCTATACGTTATATTTACTGTTGTTGGCTATATGCTTGGAACAATACAATTAAGTAAATTCGATTTTATTATAAGAATATTCAAAATAGCATTTATAGCTTTTGCTTTTAGTGATAGAAGTTGGGAATTCTTTGGTACAACTTTGTCTGGGCTTTTTGTTGAGGGTAGCATTTATTTAGTTGATAGTTTTTCTGGCTATATAGGAGAAGGAGGTAAAAAATTTGCATTCTTAGATTTAACAGCCGGAGTATTATTTACAGGAGAAACATGGCTGAAATTTTTATCTTTAATGCTATCAGGACCTTTTGGCTTTATTGCATTTTTAGCAATACTTTATGCTACTTTTGTGTTTTTAAGATGCATTATTAGTGCTACGTTTAAGTATGTAATATCTACTGTTTTAGTGGCATTTTTATTGTCATTGGCACCTTTATTTATCGTATTTATTCTATTTCAACAAACTAAAACATTATTTGATAATTGGATAAAAACGCTGGCTCATGTTTCATTGCAACCAGTCATTTTATTTTCATCCTTGTCTCTTTTAAACCAGTTAATGTATTCAGTTCTATACAACCTCACAAATTTTTCTGCATGCTATCAATGCTTAATTAGTGTAAATTTTTTATCGTATGATCTGTGTCTTATGAAATCAATATTACCTCTTGGGTATAGTCCTGGTACTAGTGTTGATGTTGCGCTCAGTACTGGAGAAAGGGCTGGTGGGCACTTTGCAGCATTACCTATAGATCTAATCCAGGCATTTATATATCTCATCATTGCTAGTGCAATGGAAGCTTTTGTTTCTATATCAGAAACTATGGCGCAGGCGTTGTTCAGCTCTGGTTATGGAGTTGCTCAAAGTGTTAGTCATATTTCTAGGAGCGCATCACAAGCTATGCTGTCAACTGTTGGCCTTGATGATAGAACCCAAAATATGATACATAACATCAAGCAGGGAATGAGTAAAGATCGTAGCAAAATTGAAGCTAAATTGCCTGATACACCAAAGCAAGCAGATGGGAAAGGGAGTGCTGGCAGAGAAATGAGCAAATCTGAAACACTAAGCCAGCCAGATAAGCAAAAGGATTCTGATAAAACAAAAGGACAAGTCAAGGAAGATTGATGAGATATATGGAGTAACTAATTAAAAAGATATTTGAAGTAAGGTTTTAGAAATTTATTCTGTATTGGAAAAAGTTTAGGTATGCAATCACGCTTAGGCAAATGTTGGTTTAGGTTATTAATTTTGGTAATCTGTGTTCTGGTTACAGGTTGTAGTAAGAATGATATGCCTTTTCCAAGATGTATATCTGCTGATTATTTTGGTCCTGAACCCATTGCAATTGGTGCTCATTTTCCAATCGGTCATGATGCGTTTTTTCCAGAAGGTGAAAGTGGAGAACCTATTGATCCTGAAACCGGAGAAATCAATTATGGTTTTCACCCTAATCAAGTAGTGAAGTGGAAGGATACCGGCCTTGAAACCAATGGAGATAGTTTAGTAGTACGAGTAAATGGTGCATGGACATCTTGGAGCAATAGTAATAAGAAGAAATCTCAAAGTAGTTATAGTTTGGAAAGTTTGGAGCAGTTAAAATATGCAACCAAATTTGAAAGAGGGAAAGGTGACAACAGTCTGCCTGACTTTCACTTAGTTTGTAATGATTATAAACCTAGCATACAAAAATTTTCAAGTAAGCCTAAAGAAAGTTGCACTGTAAAGTGCAAGTGCATTAATGAAGATGATAGCGCAAATACAGTATCACGTGGTGCTCCATGTTGGTTTACTAACGGCCATGGTGCTTATCTTTTATTTAAAAGGCCTAGCGATTCTAGTCCTAACGAAAATTTAAAATCCATGCGTAACCCTGAGTCTCCTACTGTACATCTAGGTTACAATTCCGTAGCGGAAGATGGAAGTGGGCTTTTTACTTTAGACAGAGATAACACCACATTACAGGACAGGAGTTGTAATACGGTGAGGTTAGAAAAAGGATGGAAAATATATGTAAAGATATTAGATAGATATTATCTAGATAATGCAGGTGGCTACTCTTTTGAATTTTTGAGCGGAGTGCAGAAACCAAGTAACTTTGGATTTTTTGATTACATTTATAACTATCTAAAATGTGTATTATTGATTAACGAAAATTGTAAAAAGCATTTTGATAGCAATGATCCTGCAGCTGCACAAGCGATATTTCAAAATATAGCTGAAAAAAGTACGAGCTTTCACAATTTTGTTCTTTCCTTGCTTGTTCTATTTATAGTGATTTCATCGCTTCTTTATCTTTTTGGAATGATAAGAGAAACTAAGCATGATATGCTCATCAGAATGATGAAAATCACTCTAGTAATAGTGCTTATATCTCCTGGAAGTTTTAGATTTTTCTATGATCATTTTCTTGTTTTATTTGTTAAAGGTCTTGAACAATTGATAAGCATAATTACTAATTTTGCTCCCAACATGAACACCGGAGGTAATTCAAACGTTGCTCAAGGAAATGAAGCTAAATTGTTTAGCTTCATGGAGGATATGTTTAATAAGTTTTTTGCTTACTCTGTTTGGAAAAAGTTTGCAGCATTTTTACATTATCAAATGTGGGCAAGTCTCCTTATGATACCGGCAATTTTTATAGGGATTGTCTTATATTTCCTGCTGTGTATGTATGCTTACATAATATTCCTTTCTGGTTTTATGGGTATAGCTTTTCTTGTAGCTATAATGCCGCTATTCCTAATCTCTATTTTATTTTCACCACTGAAAAGTCTATTTGAGGGTTGGATAAAATTCTGTATTAGTTTCTGTTTGCAATCAATTATGATATTTACCCTGCTGTCATTACTTGCTGCGATGATAATGAATACCTTTTATAAACAGTTAGGCTTTACTGTGTGCTATAATAAATGGCTTGAAATAAAGTTATGTGCTCCAAAATGGGTATTTGGTGGTTTTTGTATAATTGATAAAGAATACTTTAGCTGGACTCCAGGGCAAATTTTTGTACCTTATGCTATTGGAGAGGCTTCTACATTGAACGTAGATAAGAATATAGAAGGTATAGAAAAACTAAGCAGAATAGGTGGTACAGTAAAGTTTACTGGTGGCGCTGGATATATCCCTCTTCCACCAGATTACATTAATAAAGGTTTTCGTTATATAGATTATCCTTTCTTTAATCCAATTCCTGGAACTAAAGATAATCCAGCAGACCACTATATTGCGGAAAGTGATATGATAGTTAGTAATGGCTGTAGTGCAAAAGATCTAGTACGCTTAACAAATAGTTTATCTCATGCATCAGAGAGGGCTGACATTATATTACTGATCAACAATATAGAGAAAAGGATAGGTGATGTTAGTGAAATAATAAAACGCTACTGTCAAGATATAAATAAATGCAATAGTTATAGGGAAATAATTAATGAAATAAGATCTTTAGTGCGGAGTGCGATAAAAAAACAAGGTTGTAGAATACTGAAACTTCATGATTTATATAAGGATCCCAACAGTGAATACTGTCAGAAATGTAAAGATTGTGAGGATTGCAAAAATTATAAAGAAAATAGTGATTACCAAAGGGTGCAAGACATACAGAGAGGTTATTTAATCAACGCAGGAGAGATCTTTGTATTGTTCTTGCTTTCGTTTTTGATGTTTTCTTTGAAGGAGTTTGTACAACAGATGGGCTCAAGCATTGCCGGTGGTGGGTTTGGTGTTTACAATATATCTAGTATGTATCAAGCATCACCTGTGACTGGTTTAATGCAGGGATTAAAACAACAGATGCAAGATAAAATTGGTGGAGGGCTAGAGTCTTTAGGTAATTGGGCTACTCATGTACCGGACAGATTAGCTGGAGGTACAGCTAATTTGCTAGGTAGAATACCAGGAGTTGGGGGTGTGCTGAAATATGCTATTAATGTGCCACGTAAGCTTGTAGGTGCTACTATTGAAGCAACAAAATTTGCAACATCACCTAAAAATGATGTTGATAAGCTTGAGGAAAAAATCTACAGGGCGTTTGGAATTGATAAAGAAGATATTGCACATAGAAGAATTGATAAATATTTAGAATATTATAAAGGATATGTAGGATCACATTTGGGCTATACAATAGAAGATGCTATGAAGTTTACTTGGGAACATGGTCTCGACTCTATAGGAAACCCTGCTACAGGAGAAAAGGATGGTTACCAGCATAATCTACTCTATAGAGCAAAAACATATAGACGGGAATTTCTTGAGAAGCTTCATGATTACACTATCGGCCGTAAGAGAGAACCAGAAGAAGATGAATCATCAAAAGAAAATAAGCCTAATCAATCAAATCGAAAATTAGGTACGGAACCAGAAACCCTAAAAAACACTACAGAAGCTATACGTGCCGGAGAAGATAGAGAGCGTCAAGATAATGAAAGGAATGAGAACATAGAGAATGATGAAGAATCGTAATTTCAAAGGGCTAAGTTATTATGGTCTTCAGCAAGACGAAGATGGTAATATCAAGTTAAACGATTACAATGATGTTTTAAATGCGCGCAGAGCGAGGGTAGATTTGTTACTAGATAGCACTAAGCAAGGTGATGTTAGTCTTTCAAAGCTAAATAAAGCTCTGAATGAGAGACTTATAGATGATAAAGGGCTATCGTCAGAATTTGACAAAGAAGACAAAGAAATTGCACAGAAGGAGCTTAAGATGTTCTCTATTTTAGACGATCTTGATAATCTTGCAAACATTGAAAGTGAAGATCTATTAGAGGTTAGTTTGTTACTATCAGATCTTAGTTTTATAGAGAGAAATATTGTGTTGAATGCCGATCAGAGTTCTGATCTAATAGGGTTCAAAAATCTATTTATAGAAAAAAAAGCATCTGGTGAGGAATATAGTGATGAAGAGTATCACAATTTCCTCGATAGTATAGAGAAAATCAATACTTTAATTAAGTTAGAGTTAGAAAGTAGAATTGAAGGGATGGGTCATGATGAAAAAAACAACCATGATGATTTACAAGACGAGATTGGTCGTGCAATCAGTATAGAAAATAAATCAAAGAAAAGCGATTGATCTTGCGTTCCTCCACAAGCAACCTTCTTTCTATTAGACTGCTGAAGCTATGTTGACATTAAATGTGTATTATAAATAATTAGTTAACTTCGAACTTGTTTTATATGTTACGTGTTATTGCGGGTAAATATCGTGGAAGAAAAATAACTACAGGCAAGAATTTAGCTGCACGGCCCACTATGAGTAGTGTCCGAGAAGCAATATTTAGTATACTTTCTTCAAGAAAACCTATTTATAACCTAAATGTACTTGATTTATTCTGCGGAAGTGGCTCTTTTTCATTTGAAGCACTTTCTCGAGGTGCTAAACATGCATTCATGGTAGATTCAGATTATTACAATTTGCAACTGCCTAAAAAAACAGCAGAAGATTTTGGAATTACGAACGATATCACGTTAATTTGTTGCAATGCTAACGGATTACCAAGACCTATTTCAAAGTGCGATATAGTTTTTATGGACCCACCTTATAATATCAATCTGGTTAACTCAACTTTAGACGAGTTAGCTCACTCAGGCTGGTTAAATGATAATGCGTTAATAATTCTAGAAATGAGGAAAAATGAAGGTTTTGAGTGCAATAAAAACTTCAATATAATTGTGGAGCGTACCTACGGTATTGCAAAAATAATTTTTCTTTCTTCACTCACTTGAATTTCTTTTGTAAACATCTATAGCTAAGCTAAGTAAGATTTTTCCGAGGACTGAAAGAAAAAATCAATTCGTTTTGGTGGGAATACGGTGTGTAACAGCAAATCAATACGAGTTGATATACTAGAAGAAGCAGTATGGAAAGAAATGAAGATGGTACTCAAAGAACCAGAGGCAATGACTAAGGAATATCAGCTCAGACTCGTAAAACATGAAAGTACGCAAGCAAAGGATTAACTTGAAAAGCGTGCAAGTAAAATAGAACAAGGTATAGAAAAATTAGCTTATGTATATGCAAGGGGTCATATAACGAAGGAAAAGTATGACTTAGAAGTTGAGAGCATGGAAAAGGAGTTAAAGGAATCAGAGATCAAAGGGAAGAAGCTATCGATGAAAAGAGTCTACAGAGAGAATTAGATTTTATCACAAACAGTGTAGAAAGTTTTTCCTCTGAGAGAGCTTAATCAAGCAGACTATGAAACTAAACTTGATATAATAAGAAAGTTAGTTCAACGCATTGAAATTGACGATGATAACGTACATATAGTGTTTCGATTGAAAGAACTTACTCTCGAAAGGCAAAAAAAAGTGTTCAACATTGTATCGGGATGCCAGTGTCAGCTACTTGCATGACATCCTCTTGCTTCTATAGGTGTCTTTATCTCGTCTACTTTATTTTGCCACACAGATACAATGGTTTCACATGCACTTGGTAGGCTATCTATTTTGACAAAGAAGGACTACCAACACCTTCAGCGTTTGCATCACTAAACTTACTTGCTACTTTATCAATAGTCCAAACGAGTGGCGTAACAACGAGCGCAGCAGCCCAAATAACAGCACTAACAACATAACTCAAAACTGTGTTAACAAACTGAGCTAATGCACTACTATGGACACGTGCCTTACCTGACAACATGGATGAATAATCTATCAACGATTTTGTACTGTACTTAAGATCACAACCATCTGTTACTTTCGCTAACCCTTTTGCCGGCCAATATGATAGATACGCCAATGCTAGATATAAAGGTTGTAGGGCTATATTAGCTAATGTATAAGTAGTAAGATAAGTCAGAGAATGACACCTCAAACTACCAAAAGCTACATTTTTCACTGGCTCAATAACACTATTAATATAATAAACGGACTTATAGAAACTATTTTGTGGAACTTCGTTACCTCGAACGCTTTTGGTAGGAACATCTCCGAATTTAACATATTTCTTAAAATTACTATATGAACTTGACATATTACCCCTCTAAAAATAAAAAATAATTACCTTGTCAGTATAGTTCATTTTAGAATAACTGCAATAAACATCTTACAAATTATGTGTTGCGCAAAAGCACATATTAACATACCATCGAAAATAAAGAGGTCAGCATGAGTTTTACTTTACCTGAGTTGCCATATGATAAAGCAGCTTTAGAGCCTTATATATCTGTAAAGACATTAGATTTTCATTATGATAAGCACCATAAGGGATATTTAAATAAACTCAACGAACTGGTTGAAAACACAGATTATCAACATATGGAAATTGAGGAATTAGTAACGAAAGTTCATGGAAATAATAATACAGTTCCTATTTTTAATAATGCAGCACAAGTTTGGAATCACACTTTTTATTGGAATTCAATGAAAAAAAATGGTGGTGGTGAGCCTAAAGATGATGGTCTTCTAGCAAAAAAAATTCAAGATGATATTGGTGGCTTTGACAAATTTTGTGAAGAATTTTCAAATTATGGAGTAAGCCAATTTGGTAGTGGATGGGTGTGGTTAGTGCTTGAAAAAGGAAAACTCAAAATCACTAAAACTCCAAATGCGGATCTACCGCTAATTTATGGCCAGGTGCCACTACTTACTATGGATGTATGGGAGCATGCATACTATTTGGATTGCCAAAATCGCAGAATTGACTACATAAAAGTTTTTCTTGATCATTTGATCAATTGGGATTTTGTAGAAGAGAATTTAAAGAAGAATATATAAGATGAATATACCACAAGTAACAAAACTAGATAATGGTCTGCGCATAATAACTGAGCGAGTGCATGAAGTTGATTCCGTAGCTTTAAATATACGAGTTGGTGTTGGCAGTAGAGCTGAAAGTGCAAGTCAAAATGGAATATCTCATTTCCTAGAGCACATGGCTTTCAAAGGAACAAAGACAAGAACTGCTTTTGAAATTGCAAAAGCTTTTGACGATATAGGTGGAGCCTTCAATGCCTGCACCGGTAGAGAAAGCACCAGTTATTATGCAAAGGTTCTTAAAAAAGATATAAAAACTGGCATTGATATATTAATAGATATATTAATGAATTCTACATTTCCAGAGGATGAATTGGAACGCGAAAAGGGTGTTGTAATACAAGAGATTTTTCAAACTAATGATTCACCGAGCGATATCATTTTTGATAAGTATTTTGAAGCAGCTTATAAAGATCAACCATTTGGTAGATCAATCCTGGGCACGCAAGATACTGTCAAATCTTTTACTCGAGAAGATCTGAATAACTACATAAAGGAGCATTACTTTGGCGGAAATATGATATTTGCTGCTGCAGGAAATGTTGAGCATGAGGAAGTTGTTCAATTAATCAAAGACTTTCTCTCAAAGATTCATTCAAAAGAGCTGAAAAAAAGCGAGAATGCAGGTTATACCAGTGGTGAGTATCGAGAGCATCGTAAATTAGATCAGGTGCACTTGTTAATTGGGCTACCTAGTGTTTCTCGTGATGATAATAAATATCACACATTTAAAGTGCTTGATTCTATACTGGGAAGTGGCATGTCATCACGCCTGTTTCAGGAAGTAAGAGAAAAGCAGGGTCTTGCTTACTCCATTTACTCATTCAACTCTAGCTATGCTGATACGGGAATGCTTTCGATTTTTGCTGGTACAGATAGTAGTAATCTAGATAAGCTTTTAAAATCCATAACGACAGAGCTAAAGAAATTGTCTACAGATGATTTAAAGGAAGAAGAAGTAAATAGAGTAAAAGAACGAGTAAAATCTCAAATTTTAATGTCACGCGAAAGTGTTAGCTCACGTGCTGAAACATTAGGACACTACTAC
>NZ_JBNRJY010000507.1:0-394 GCF_059414725.1 Wolbachia endosymbiont of Tuta absoluta | reverse complement strand
GTATGAGATACGATTCGTGTTTCGCAAATAATTATTGTTATTTTGCTCCCATTTAATGAGGTTAGTAGGTAAATAGATCGATCGAAAAGTGGATTAAATTGTATAAATATGTGATTATAATGTTTTAATAATTATCAATTTTAAAGTTAGATGCAACAGTCGAGGAAACTATAAATATAACACGTTTTTGAAAATTGATTTGCTCATCTTAAAATTAAATTAAAAGCAGGTACGATATTTTGAAAATTGACTTATCATTAAAATATGGATTGGTATCAGGTATTAAAAATAAGAAGTACGGTCGCATTCAAAAGTGGAGTCATAGTTAACACAAACCTCAGAAAACAAGTCGCTCGCACCCGCGGTGACACTCACACAATGACACAAATGACGT
>NZ_JBNRJY010000506.1:0-344 GCF_059414725.1 Wolbachia endosymbiont of Tuta absoluta | reverse complement strand
TTATTTTCTTTGAAACGTTCATCCGTATTGTTAACAGAAGCTCTTTGCAACTTTACAAGCGTGGTTCGTGTTATGAATAAATTTGAAAAGTTTGCGACAGAACTAAGCCACGAGATCTGCGATACTTAATTAGTGAAAATTTATTTGGAGCAACATTAACTTGATGAAGATAAATGTAGGTCCACGGTCGGATTAGGTCTTAGACAAGATAATTTTAAGGAACCTAATTTGACCTTAAGTATTAGTCTTATTTTACATACATACACATATACACATATCACGCCTATAATCCCATCTGGTGTAGGCAGGATCCTGTGCAGATGCTACAGTAGCTTGTCATTTGT
>NZ_JBNRJY010000505.1:0-322 GCF_059414725.1 Wolbachia endosymbiont of Tuta absoluta | reverse complement strand
TTTCATTCTGTGTAAAATTTCCACCATGACCAAATCCAGCCTGTTGCGACTACTTGACATGCAGAACCCAACTTGGGCCCAACAAAGTACAAACACAAGTAACAAGTAGGCGACCGCACATCTGTCTCGGACAACCGATCGATCAATAATATCACCACTGATTCCTTTAGTAAAATTACGCCAATTTCCAGCTTCTTTACGCTGGAGGAAAACAATCTTTAAAAAGCTGAAGAGGCTATTCAAGTCCGCTATAGCCAATTAAACCACCCTGGCGTAAGTCGTAGGCGTATAAGTTTATCACACTTCTGAGTCACTGAATAAC
>NZ_JBNRJY010000504.1:0-419 GCF_059414725.1 Wolbachia endosymbiont of Tuta absoluta | reverse complement strand
TCCAGTTTTTGTAGAAATCGCCGAATTTATAGTCGTTTTTAGCTTATTGAATCGTATCACATGGGTAAAAATTATTTCGGATCGATAACATTTTATTTTTCGAGTTTCCATAGAAACTCAGTCAGCTGATTAAAAATTTTGTATGGGAGATTTTTTTTCTCGTTTACCAACATACCCTTCATAGATAAAGTTGTTCAGTTTCATGATCGATCGTGCCCTATGGCGTACCCTGGGGGAGGCCTACGTCCAGCAGTGGACTGCTATTAGGCTGATGAATATACATACATTTACATACATATGTAACCACAAAGTTTGAGATGATGTTTATAGTAGAGGTACAATTGGCAGAAGTTTGAATTAAATATGAGGGATGAGAGAACTTTATATTAGATATTAGACATTATTTTTTTTTATCTTTA
>NZ_JBNRJY010000503.1:0-508 GCF_059414725.1 Wolbachia endosymbiont of Tuta absoluta | reverse complement strand
CACTGTTACTGCTATCTTAATTTTAGCTTTGATATTGTTCTCTATAAAAGTTATGTCTGGTGGAGTGCGTAGTCCGCAAGAAATGTACATGTTGATCGATCGTGTGTAAATCTAATGATAAGTTAAGATACGAAACGCGGGCAATAAACTTATACTTTGGCTTACAAGACACTAACACTTTACATAATTATTAGAAAAAAAGAAAAACACGACTGCTTTCTGAGATAAAGTCTAGCCTATGACACTAAGGATAATGTAAGGATTCTTCCGATACAATTCCCATTAGAATCCGTTGAGTTATTCCTTGAGAATCACACATACGTACATACATGCATTATATCAATACATACATGGACATTACACACCTTTTTTGGTTGGGCAGTCTGGTAAAAAAGGTGTGAGGTGGGAGTTTTACCTTTGTTGTAGTAGTAGGTAAGTACTACCAAAAAGTACTACCAGTAGTAAGTACCTTCAAATGATCGATCCGAAGGACATCCCCTGGGGGAAT
>NZ_JBNRJY010000502.1:0-546 GCF_059414725.1 Wolbachia endosymbiont of Tuta absoluta | reverse complement strand
AATTATTTTGCTGAGTACTGAAGCGAAGTCTTTGCACGGGATTTCCATCTTCACCGAATTTCGCATATAGCTCTCCATTGTTGTAAACCTCAAAGACGCAAGGAAAAATGTTTGCAGCGGCCACTAACTCACACAAACCGCAATAAATATGCAGTAGGGACATTTCCGCTAAATATTCAGAAGAATTGGCGTAATTATTTCCATCTTCGTCGTGTCATAGGACGGAACACTCGATCGATCTTTTTTAGGTCGACCTTTTCTGTGTTACAGGCTCGCCGGTTGAAGGCAATCGCGGAGGACCCGGCCGGCCCGGAGGCAGCTGAGGCCGCCAAGCAGCCTCCCGAGGAAGACGACGAGAAGGATGAAATCGATGACGAGATCATCATCACACACCTGTAAACCCACGGGTAGGCTGGTCCACCTCCGAATGTACACCGGCGAGGGCGAACAACGGGACCTCCGCGCGATCGATCTTTATCTATCAAACATATGGTAGATAAATATGTTTTCTGCTTCTTTTCAACATTGATAGTTAAAGTTCCAGGA
>NZ_JBNRJY010000501.1:0-390 GCF_059414725.1 Wolbachia endosymbiont of Tuta absoluta | reverse complement strand
TAGGTACATGAGAAATACCCTACAGATACCATAGCCTCTCTCTCAGAGCAATTGCCCCCTGAACACAACCTTATTTAGCCGACGTGGCTCTCGTCTCTTAACAGATTCCGGACTAAAATCAGCCGCAGTAAGGAAAATATGTGAATTTAAATTTTAAAATTAATCAATGTAACCCCGTTCTACGGTAACTTATGTAGACCACCAGGTGTACCAACAGGAGCCCAGCTAAACTATTAGAGATACAGGCATGGTTCCAAAACAAAAGTTGTTCAGTATGATGGGCCGATTCTTTTTACAAGGACATTGAGGATCGATCATATATAAACCAAGCGATAAAAAAGAAAACAGTGAGTAACACAGAAGGCATAGCTTCGCTAATATAATGTGCAG
>NZ_JBNRJY010000500.1:0-365 GCF_059414725.1 Wolbachia endosymbiont of Tuta absoluta | reverse complement strand
CTTACTACTTGTACTTTTTACATGTTACACGTAAAACTGGCATCTCCATGAGTGGTAGACATTTAAATTTATTCAACAAACTGAAGCATAAGCTGGCTACGTATTGTTATTTATTGCTGGTAAGACTTTACATTACAGTTTGTTCGGTCGTCAAGATAATATAACGACGAATATGATACTTACAGCTACAGGCAGCATAGGTGTACAGAGTTCCGAAACGACATGCGCTGTGATCGATCAGAAAGAAATATCTCCTTTGCTTTCAAAATACAAAAAAGTAAGCGATAACTCCGAATTTACCCATTGCTCTGATAATGTTCTTCCAAATGATAAACCCTCTTTTGCACTTAGACATCGCAAAGATT
>NZ_JBNRJY010000499.1:0-14684 GCF_059414725.1 Wolbachia endosymbiont of Tuta absoluta | reverse complement strand
GGATTCTTTCATTTCTGCTCTTGGCGGTGGAGAAATTTTTCTATCTTCAGTTTTTATTGGCCCTTCAGGCATTTTCTCTATGCATTGCTTCACCAAGCTAACAGACTGCCTAATCTCTGCCATTCTTACTAAATAACGATCATAACAGTCACCATTTTGGCCGATAGGTATATCAAAATCTAACTGATCATATATCTCATATGGCTGGCTTTTTCGCAAGTCCCAAGCAAGTCCAGCAGCACGGAGCATTGGTCCACTAAAGCCCCAATCAAGCGCCTGTTTTATTGATATTTCACTAATTCCTACAGTGCGTTGCTTCCATATCCTATTTTCCGTTAAAAGTTCATCAACATCATCTATATACTTTGGAAATTGCTCTATAAATTTTGCAATATCTTCAATCAAACCTTCTGGGATATCTGCTGCAAGTCCACCTGGCCTTATATAAGCTGCGTGAAATCTTGCACCTGAGGCCCTTTCATAGAACTCGAGTATTTTTTCTCTCTCTTCAAAGAGCCATAAAAGAGGAGTCATCGCCCCAACATCAAGTGCTTGAGAAGAGATATTTAGTAAATGATTTAGTATTCTTGTCAGCTCACAAAACAAAACACGCAAATATTTTGCTCTAATTGGAATTTCACATTGCAACAATTTCTCTACACACAACGAATATGCATGCTCTTGTGACATTGGCGACACATAATCAAGGCGGTCAAAATAAGGCAGAGCTTGAAGATATGTTTTATGTTCTATCAATTTTTCAGTGCCACGGTGCAAAAGCCCAATATGGGGGTCTGCTCTCTCGATCACTTCACCATCCATCTCTAAAACAAGTCGTAGCACCCCATGTGCAGCTGGGTGCTGAGGACCAAAATTTAGCATCATTGTCTTTAGATCAGGCATGCTTTGGTAGCTTAAGGTATTGGAATTGTATAGGGTAAAATGTGCTTAAAGTCAATAGGCTTCTTGTACAAGCTATAACTCATCGTTACAATAGAAAAACTCTCAAAAACTTCACCACTTCTTCATAATCTGATAGACAATGTTTATGTGTCACATACAATTATTGCACTTATGTTGATCAAGGCAGCGAAATTATGTATAGATAATTTTGATTGAGAAATAGTTTTTCTACTATATAAATTCTACTTTAGAGTAATCAAAATTAATGAAAGACAATAAATATAGTTTAGGTTTAAGGATCATTCATTGGTTAATGTCTGCTTTTATTATTGGCATGCTTTGTTCTGGGCTGTACATGAAAAGTTTGCCGATTAGCAGTGAAATTAAATTCAGCATATACGCTGTTCATAAGGCTTGTGGTATCACCGTTCTTGGATTAATTATAGTACGTATATTTTTTCGCGTCTTTACTTATGTTCCGCCATTACCAGCCAATTTTTCTCGATTTGTAATCAATGCGAGCAAAACGATACACTTTGGTTTATATGCTTTGATGGTGCTAATGCCACTATCTGGTTATGTCATGTCTTCTGCTTCTAGCAAAGAGATCAAATATTTTTTTCATATCCCTTTATTAATTAACCATAATGCAGATCTAGCTAGTGCAGCTAATCAGTTACACTCGATACTTGCATATTTTATGATACTCTTTATAGCCTTGCATATAATTGGTGCTTTAAAACACACATTTATAGATAAACAAAACATTTTTAAACGTATGATATAGGTTATATGTTAAGTAGCCTCTGGAAAAAAGGAACAAATTTTCTCGGTAGTGAGTTTGCCATAATGGGTGGCGCTATGAGCTGGGTTTCAGAGAGAAATTTGGTTTCAGCAATCTCAAATGCTGGTGGATTTGGCGTGATTGCTTGCGGTGCAATGTTTCCAGACTTACTGAAAAAAGAAATCATAGAGACACAGAAATTAACTAACAAACCATTTGGTGTAAATCTAATTACTATGCACCCAAAGTTGAGTGAGTTGATAGATGTGTGCATTGAAACGAAAGTAAGCCATATAGTGCTTGCCGGTGGACTACCAACGAAGCCTAATATAGAAAAAATCAAGAGTGCGGGCATTGAAGTTATGTGTTTTGCACCAGCATTAAGCCTCGCGAAAAGGTTAGTAAAAATGGGAGTAGATGCGTTAATAATAGAAGGTATGGAAGCAGGAGGACATATCGGTCCTGTTAGCACTTCTGTTCTCGCACAAGAGATATTACCTCATTTTAAAAATGAGAAAACACCGGTGTTTGTTGCAGGTGGAATAGGAAGAGGCGAAATGATAGTGAACTACCTAGAAATGGGAGCAAGTGGCTGTCAAATAGGTACATTATTTGTCTGCACGAATGAGTCAATCGCTCACAAAAATTTTAAAGAAGTATTCATCAAATCAGCTGCGCGTAATGCTGTATCTTCTGTGCAGATTAGTGCTGATTTCCCTGTAATTCCAGTAAGGGCTATAGTTAACAAAGCAAGTGACGATTTTATGGAGCATCAAAGAGACATTATTGATAAATATCAAAATGGAGAAATCTCAAAAGAAAATGGGCAGCTTGAAATAGAAAAGTTCTGGGCTGGAGCCTTAAGAAGGGCAGTAATTGATGGAGATGTTGAAACAGGATCTTTAATGGCCGGTCAAAGTGTTGGCATGGTTGATAGAGAAAAGCCTGTAAAAGAAGTGATAGATATGTTAGTTCAACAGGCAAGCAATTATGTTGAAATGTAAAATCAGTAATCAGCAAAGAAAATAGTTAGCAAATTGCTATAATTATCCGCAATAAGGCATAACTGCCCAGTTTTAATGTAAAATTAACGCTAAAGAGGTATTCATACATTTTGTTATGTATGGAGAAATGTTATGCTAAGTCGTTTTGCAAAACATCAGAAGAGTAAAGAAGATATTAATCAACAATTGTACAATGCTATATACAAAAAGGTCACAAAAAAAACACATAATAATGAAAGTCCAAAAAAGGGAGATGGGACTATCACAGAATGCATAGAATTGTTCAACAAAGAAGCTGATCCTAACATATTAATTAAATTAGCAAAATTACTGAGAGAGCAAGAAAAATATTATAATTATTACACCGAGAAATTTCTTCCAGCATTGGAAAAAGAAGTGATAGAGTCAGAGGAATTAATGAAACCTTCAGTACTTAACAATGAAGAAAAATCATCACAAAGATCACCAACAAGAAGAGGAAAAATATTAGGAATAATTTCAGAGATTACAGGGATTACTAATAAAAGTAGTGACAAAGATCATTCTAGTAGCACTATTCAAAATCAGAAAAGTCTTAGAAGTAATCAAGCAAATAGACAAAATAATACTATGGAACTATTTAACAAAAAAAGTCTTTCTGGTGAAGTTGAAATTCCCAAAAATTCAGGTATTAATCCTCTGGAAAAGGATTCTTTAGCTAAGGGTGTAAGTGGAATAGGAATCTCTGGAACATATAATTCCTTGAGAAATTCAGGTTATTATGGTGCTTCAGCACATCCTACATCAAAACAATCGCAAGCAAGAAAGGAGATCGCACAATCACAATTGAATAGTCAATCTGATCTTTCGATTGATAGTAAAGATTTAAAAAATGAAAAGCCTAATATAACTGTGAATGCTGTAGAAGTGCCAAGCGGTGCAAATACTTCTAAACTCAGTAGTAGCAGTGACTTAGATAGTGGAATAAATTCATCTAGCTTGGCATCAAGTAGCAGAAGGAACAGCTTAACTTCAGTAACAAGCATTTCATCTGAGGAAAGTGTACACTTAAAATTAAACCCTGCTGAGAAAGATAATAGTTTGCAACTAGAAGATGAAGGAAAAACAAAATTAGCACATCCGAACAAAACAAGGCCCAAAGGCCCAAGCGGAAGAATATCCCCTTCTAAACATTATAAGAAGACTGAAGAAGGGCCTCATTGTGTGATCTCAGTGACAGGCAGTAAGGTAAAAGATACAATGCAATCCAATAATTATGAAAATAATAGTAAAAACAAAAATCTTCACGTCGCACTTGTAACAAGTTCTGCTCTCTTAGCAATAGGGTGCATTGTTGCAGGAGCAATGACATCAGGATTAGTAGGAGCAGGACTGTTTGTGGTGGCTGCGGTGTTTGCTACAGCAGCTGCTGCTGAATTGTGTTCAAACTTTCTGTCAAGTAAATTGACATCCATTAGTGTGAGTCCTCTTGTTGATAATAAAGAGCTAACACGGTGATAAAAGTTAAATATGAGTTACTTATGGTGAGCAAGTGAATTCGGTTCTTGCCTATTGATGTAAAAATTGTTACATTTGAGGAGTATCTTAAAGGTATTTAGCTGATGCGTATTCAATTGGGTAGAGTTTTTGCTATTGTAGCCCTGTTAAGTTTTATCTTCATGTCATGTTCTAGCAAAGCAAGTGATGAATTGAAAAATATACCAGGAACGTTGAAAGAACTTATTTCTTCATTTTCAGTTAAAGATACTGTAGAAAATATGAATCCTTCGACAATTATAGGGTTATGTATAGCTACAGTGATACTTGCAGTAGTGTTCAGAGGCCTAATTTTTTTCATGATAATATTTGGCGTACTGATCATGATGTTTGGAAGCACAGAAAAGGCAACAGATTACCTGAAAGAAAAATTCAACTTTGCAAAGGACATACAGTTACAATCCAATAACAAAAAAGAAGATAAGGATTAAGTAAGATAGATGATTCTTTATTATCTTTTTATTGAATACGCATGATATTGTATGCAACCAAAAGTACCAGCCACTAGATCTAATTCTGAAAAAAAGAACAATTTAGCGTTACTAGAAAGTATTAATTTAGATTTTATCCCTTATGCTTGCCACTACGATGAAGAAACTATACTAACAAAACAGGGGGAATTATTAAAAATAATCAAATTAGAAGACTATTCTTCAGTTGATAACTATGGTGATCTTAGAACTGAAATTAGAAAAAGTATATCAAAAAATATCAAGAGTTTATATTTTACCGTTTGGATTCACACTGTCCGTAAGCGCAATAAACTGAGCTTACAGTGGAATAAAACTTCAGACTTTTCCGATCAGCTACACTCAACGTGGTTTAATAAACTAGTTGATAGTAAACTACAGTATATAAATGAGTTATACATTGTGGTGTTACTTAGTGATTTTGGCAAACATATTAATAATGCATTTTTTTTTGGCAGGATAAAGAATAGGCACAAGTTATTTTTACAAAAAAATCATCAAGAATTACAAAAAATAACTGACCTGATTCAAAAAGATTTAGAACCTTTTGGAGCTAAAAAACTGGGCCTTAGGTCTAGTGAAGGCAAAATATATTCTCAAATGATGGAATTTCTCCATTACATTATTACATTAACGCACAAAGATTATCCAATATGTGAAAGGGATCTATCGCAGCATGTTAAAAATTTAAAAGTAGCTTTTGGTTTCAATAAATTTCAAACATCGTTTGAAGGTCAACAGAAGTTTGGTTCTATTTTTTGCATAAAGGAATATCGAGAAATCCCCTTAGAAAATATAGATAGGTGTTTGCAACTTGACTCTGAGCTTATCATCACAGAAATAATAATATTTACTAGTAATAATAAAGCAGTAAAAGAATTCAAAAAACAAATTAATATACTGCAAATCAGTGAGGACAATACCTTACTTCAAAACTCAGGAATAAATGAAATAATAGAGCTTGAAAAAATTTCTGCTATGGATTTTTGTCAACAGAAAATTATTGTTACAATCTTTGCAGATGATAAGAATAGGTTAGCTAAAAATATCAGTGATTTATCCTCTGTAATGTCGTTAATCGGGTTGATGATGTTTAGGACTGATCTGCACATGGAAAATCATTTTTGGGCACAGCTTCCTGGAAACTTTGCTTTTGTTACACAACCAAAAAATATATTAGAAAAATATGCTTGCAGCTTTGCTATGTTGCATGATTTTACATCAGGTACGTTAAAAGGAGGAAGATGGAAAGAAGCAGTAACAGTTTTTTTTTCAAAAAAAGGCAGTCCTTACTTTTTTAACTTTCATGGAAAGAAAAATAATGGTCATACCACAATACTTGGAGCTCCAAATTCAGGTAGAACCTCACTGATCAATTTCTTACTTTCGGAATCAAGAAAATTTAACCCTAGGATTGTTATATTGGATAATACTGGAAAATCAATAATATTTACTAAAGCAGTAAGCGGCCAATATTACATAATTGATCCAAAATATAAAGATAAAAGTCTAAAATTTAACCCACTGAACATTGAAGATAGTGCTTCTAATCGCAATATGCTTGTTGAATTGATCAAAAGGATGGTTGCAGATGCAAGTTTGGTAGACGTAGAAGAAAAGACAAAAAAAATTGTAGATTCTATATTTGCTATACCAAGAGAATCGCGATCTATTTCTCAAATTTCTGAAGTGCTTTTACTTCTTGGAGGCAAAATAAGTAAATGGTGTGGTGAAGGTGAATTTGCTTACTTATTCCAAGATGGTGATGAGTCAGACATTGACTGGGGAACAAAAACTATATCCCTCAATACTGCAAATCTCACTAAGCAAAAAGAATGTATGTCCGTGATACTTTACTATTTCTTATACTCTTTCGAAGCAAAATGTGATGGCTCACCTGCAATACTTGTTTTGGATGAAGCATGGGAGATAAGTAATATTTTTCCTACAGAGGGAGAGTTTGACGACTGGATGCAAAGAATGACAAAGTTAAATGTTGTAGTAATTCTAAGTACTGAAAACTTAAACCTAGCATTTGCTAGCAAGTTTACTCAATATTTAGATAAGCATGTCGATACGAGAATCCTGATGCCGAACATCAATGCAAACAGATTATACATGAAGGCATTTTCTCTGTCGAAAGAGGAACTGAATGTCATTTTGCAAACACCAACACAGGAAGGTTTATTTTTGATAAAGCAATACAAAGGTTTAGTAACTTTAAATCTAGATTTGAAGAATATGAAAGAAATACATGTACTTTCAGCTAATAAAGAGACTATAAAGTATATGTATGAAGCAATAAAGGAAAAAGGCGAAAAAGTGAGTAAGTGGTTACCGGCGTTCTATGAAAAATGTAAAGCTTAATTTTTTATTGATATTCTCCTTGATATTTTGTCTTTCTTATCAAGGATATGCTGATTGTCCAACATTTGTAAAAAGTAATACTGAAATTGAAACTACAGGAAGTAAAGCAGGAAAAGGTATTGCGAATTTTTTTAAAGGCAAGTGGAGCGATTTAGATTTTGACGAAAAATTATTGCAATTTATTAAAGTTACAGCAGTAAATAATCAGGAACCAGAAGGTTACTTCGATCCAAAGATTAAGGTCTGCGATTACGAAGGGAACGACAACTGTTATATATTATCCAGTGGAACATTCTGCCGCCAGATATATGGAACGCAGAGTACAGGAGCTGGAGTTTCTGCAGCAGCTTTTATAGATTGGGAAGGAGATAAAACAAAAGCTGGAGGAGAAATTGCCCAAGGTCTTGGATGGGAATGGGCAGATGGTGTTACTGATGAAGAAAAAGTAAAATTTGCTAATTCTCCTAAGATATGTGCTTGTAGTCAAAAAGGGGCTTGTATGTCAGGAATTTCTTCATGGGGCTCTAGAGTATTTTCTGGGGAAAATATTTTTCGTCCTGGAGAGATGGAAAAAGTTTGTGATACATGCTATCAAACAAAAGTAAAGTGTGCCCCTGTGCAACTTGCACCTGGCCCACCTGCATTTTGTGAACAACTTGCGATGTCACCACCACAAGTTAGAATTGTCCCTATAACAAATGAAGAAAATGATTATTTCCATCCAAGAGTTGGAGTCATTATTGGTGAGCTGAAGGAAAGAAGAGAGCTACCTTTTCCACGCGTTATTTCAAGTAATAAAAACATTCAAAGTGCTACATACTCTATTCCAGATAAAGATACCCACCATCACTTTAAAACTTATAGAAAAAAAGGTCAGCTCTGCGCTGAATATTATGGTACTGAAAAAGAAGAATCAAAAAGAAAATTACAATTTCCTGCCCGTTGTTTTCCATCACCAACTGCTCCAAAGCCTGAGGAAATAAAGGTAATAAATGAAAATACGCTAGAGGTAAAAATGAAGATGGATGAGAGAGTTTGTACTGAGAGGGCACGTGGAACTCACAATAATGGAGTCTGTACTTTTAATGTTAATGCTGACACCAGTCGCTCTATAGAAGTCGGCCCTCTATTCTTAAAAGTAGTAAAGCCGGCAATAGTAGAAAAAACAACTGGTACCGGTAACATAAAAAGCGATATCGATAACATAATAGAAGGTATATTAAAAAATAATTCGCAATTTGAAGTTCTAGAAAAATATGGATATGTTCCCGATATTGAAACAGAATGTAAAGAGCTTCAGAATGGTAAGTGCAAACTAGATGGCTCAGGATATCCAAAAGTAGAAATAAAATATAAAGAAAATCCTAAAAGTAAAATGCTATGCCTTTCTGGTTGGCAGCCAGAACCGGAGGAATTCGTTCTTGAAAAAGGAAGTGAGCTAATATCACTGAAGTCAATGAGAGCAAGCTATGCTAAACACAATACTGTTTACTCGAAAGAATCAAATCAATCTTATTATTTTCCTTGCAAAAAAGGGGGAATTATTGAATTAGTTGATGTTTTAGCAAAGCCACAAGATGCACTGAATGAAATAATATTTAATAAAAAAGGATATATTTCCATTCCTGCTGAAAATAAGTCTAGAGATAACTGCATGGCAAAAGAGGATAAAGAGGTAGATACAAAACAAAATTGTGACAAATGCAAAATAGTATATGAGTTAACAGATGGAAAGTATGAAGAAAAAAACTGTAATCACGGTGATGATGGTTGCCTCTGCTTTGATGGAGTATGTAGTCGCTCAACACAGTATGTAGATAAGAATGATAAACTATTTTACTTAAGATATGAGGAAGTGGATTGCAAGGATAAGGATGGTAAAACAGTAAAAAACGAGAAAGGTGAAATACAAAAGTGCACACAATTAAAAAATCAACCGATTAAAGCAAATAGAACAGAAGTTTTTTATGCTGATAAATTGTGTAGGTTCGATTTAGAGGGTTTAAAAAAGAGATTACGTGAAATAATAATAGCACAATTGAAACATAAGAAGCAGATTATTGAAAACAGGGATCAAAAACTTTATGAGCTTGGAGATGGCTCTACAGATGATCTGTCAATGTATGATTACGTTGAAATAGAAGCATGGGGAGGTGGTGAAGCTGGTCATATAGATGGTAAAGCTCAGTCTACTGTAAGTAGACTAGGAATGCCAGGTGATTACATTAAAGCTAAACTGAGAGTCAACCCTAGTTATCCATATATTAAAGTAAAAGTAACAGAAGGAGGTGGTGGACAAGAAAATGATAAATCTAACAAGGATGGGGGACCAACTTTAATAAAAATGTGCAGAGACTCTTCAGAAACAATTTGTAAAGATTTAATTACTGTTGCAGGCGGAGGTACATACAGAACCTATGGGGGAAAGAATTACAAAGATACAATAATTCATGAACAAAGTTTAAAATTAAAAGAAGAAATTAAGAAAGGGGACAAGCTAAACTCTAGTAAAGATAATAAAATAGCATATATAGAAAATGGTGAGATTGGGTATAAAGATGTAACAAAATGTAGTAAAAACTACGTGAATAAAACATATGGTGCTGGTGGTTGTATCAACGAAAGCAGCAAAAGTTATAGCAAGGGCGCTCCTGGTTATGTGAAAATTAAACCTATATTTGAGGAAATTAATGAAAAAAGAGTAAAAAAAATAGATGATGCTATTGAAAAAATGATACAAAATCCAGATGACATCACAGGTATTGATGATTCCTTAATAAATAAACTTGATAAAAAGATTATTGATACAATTAAAGAAGAAATTAGAAAAGAATTGTTAGGTCTATAGTCAAAGAACCCTGATGGTTGCAAATGGGGTAAAGTCGAATTTACATCACTGAGACAGATGCATGTCAAACCAGTGTTTCTTTTCTTGTATCTCAGTTCCCATAATGTCATCCCAGTGCGTGACACCCATTTCTTTCTAGTGCTTCCTTCCTTGTCATCACAGCTTCCATAATGTCATTCGAGTAGCTGACACTGGAATCCATGTAAATTTAACTGGACACCAATGTCACAAACTAGTTTTCTCATCTATCTTATTTTGCTACTCTGCTGAACAGATACGTCAATTTCATCTACTGATGAGCTAGGTCTGCTGTCCTTTATATGTTGTACCAAAAGCTCCATAATTTTTTTTTGCTCATAAAATTGCTGAAATGAATATATTCCATTCGAGCCAACTAACACGAAGAATCCTCCTTGTACATTTGGAGGATTATCATGCCAGCTAATTTTTCTTACGTATTCAGCAGCTTGTAAGGAAGTATCTCCTGAAAGGTTTTTAATATTAGGATCAGCACCTTTTTCTAGCAGTAATCTTGCCATTTTTTCATTACCTTTCATAGCTGCTATATGTAGAGGTGTATTGCCAAGCTGATTGCCAATATTGACATCCACCCCTTCTACACTAAGTAATAATTGAGCTACCTCGTCATGGCCATTATCAATAGCTACACACAAAGGATTCATACTGGTATCACAGCCATTGACTTTAGCACCATTATCAAGAAGCAACTTAACTACTGCTGCATGCCCATTCTGAGCAGCTAGATACAAGGGTGTGACATTATTTTTTTTATCTACTATGTTAACATCAGCATTTTTTGTGCTAATTAATAGTTCAACTATTTCAGTATGTCCGTTCTGAGAGGCTAAGTACAGAGCTGTTATACCAAATTCATTGTCTTTAGCATCAATCTCAATTTCTTGAGTATTAAGTAACACCTTTACAACTTCTACAAGTCCATTTTGAGCAGCAATATGTAAAGGTGTCTTACCATCAGTACAGTCTTTTATATTGGGATCAGCTCCCGCTTTAATTAACTCCTCTACTATAGCTTTGCTTTTAGCTACAACAGCAAAGTGTAAAACTGTACTGCCTTTAGTAGTTCTTGCATGAATATTAGCTTCTTTACTGATTAGTAACTTTACTACGTCTAAATGTCCTGAATAAACAGCAAAATGCAAGGCTGTAAATCCTTTTTTATCCTTGATATTGATATCAGTTTTTACATTAAGTAATAACCTAACTTCATTTATGTTACCATTATAAGCGGCTTGATGTAATAGAATATTTTCAACCGGGAGCGATTGAGTGCTGAACATATTTACCTCTATATAATAGTATGCCTAGTGGTACTACATCAAAACAAGGAACATTCAAGAAAAATTTTTGCATCTGGCAATCTATTTTCTCTATTCTAATATATACAAACTCTTTAAACCCACCTTGTAATCAGGATAAACTAGAGAGACACCAAGGTCTTTTTTAATTTTAGTATTGCTTACTTTTTTTGACCCTAAATAAAAACCCCGTGCGTAATTTGGTACGGAAGAGATCTCAACTGGCTCTGGAGGGCTAATATTGAGAAGCTCGGCTGCATACGTGACCACTTCAGATTGCGTAGCAGGTAAATCATCTGCACAATTGTATATCTCATAAGGCTTTATATTTTGCATGGAAGAAAATAAAATATTCGATATATCTTCAACATGAACACGAGAAAAAATTTTTTTCACATTTCTTGCTTTGCCAAGCTGCAGGTCAATTAGCGCATTTCTACCAGGACCATATATCCCAGCCAAACGAAAAATATGTACAGGCAATTTGCTACTTAGCCACTTCTTTTCAGACTCAAGGCGCTTTTCTCCTCTAATTTCTATAGGCTTTGTTTCAGATTCCTCATTCACCCAATTACCACAGTGGTCACCATAAACATTAGTTGCAGACAGATAACCAAGCCATTTAATATTCTCCAGACAATGACCGTATCTCTCCATAACATCATCGCCGTCTGGAGGAATAGAAACTAAAACATGTGTTACGCTTTTAAGCAGATCTTGATCAACCTTTTCATAATCAAAAAGTTGTATATCTTTATTTCTTGATGTACCGTTAACTTTCCAGCCTAAATTTAGCAATTTTTTCGATAGAAATTTAGCTACATATCCGTAACCAAAGCAAAACAAGTGCATGGAAATTAATTTCCAAAATTTTTCTTGATAAACTCAACCCCTAACCTTATTCCTTCTTCATTAATAATATGGCCTAATCCATGAATTGGGTATCCTTGAGCGTTTACTCCATTTTCTTTCAGAGCTTTAACCGCTAAATCAAGGGAAGAAAAAGGTACCACATCATCAGCTTCACCATGAATAACACATATGCTGGGTTTTGATTTGATCTCCGGTGCAATTTTTGAAGGTGAAAGAAACCTACCAGAATATGCAACAACCGATGCACAAGACTGAAGCCGGGTAAGAGCCACATGTATTGCAAGCATTGCCCCTTGAGAAAATCCAACTAAAGAAAGCTGAGTATCTTTTAAATTAAGCTCCTTTAATTTTGTATCAATAAAATGATTTACAATTGATGCAGCATTTTTCACCCCATTATATAGTGCTTCTTCACTACGATCCTCTAAACTAAACCACTGATAACCATCACCTATTTCCCTCTCAAACGGAGCATTCGGTACCACAAAACATGAATCAGGCAAAAACTTGCTCATAACTTTAGCAAGATGCACGAAATTATCGCCACTTGAGCCCCAACCATGAAAAAAAATAATCAAATTTTTCTTATTTCCATTTGGGCAAATTTCTTGGCTTTTAAGTTCAATCATCTCTTCATCCCTTTATGTTTATATTTAACTCTATGGTAATACTAAATTTGAGGAACAAGACCTCACTACTGCTATAGCTCTTTGATATGAATAAATACTACTTAGCTTCAACTTTCTCTATCAATTTCTTGACCAAGCCTCTCAATCTTCTGCTGGAATCATCAAGCTCTTGAATTTGTGAAGCATCTTTTCTCATGAGCTCTTTGTGATTACTCTTTATGTAATCATACATTTCCTTCATCTGAGCAATCATCTTGTTGATATCCATACCACCCATATCAGGTATCATGCTAGGCATATTTCCTTCTAGCATACCGCCAGCCATAAGTTGCTGAGACATTTGCATGAATGGCTTTAAGGTCTGTTGAAGCAAATTAGGGTCGCTTGCCAATTTTTCTATTTGCTCTTTGCAAGTATCCATGTACTGCTTCATAAATTCATCATCTTGCACTTTATCTGTCATAATTACACCTATTTGAAACTAATATTATATATTGTTTTTAATTAAAAACAATACAAGAACAACTATATTAATACTTGATTAAATGACAAATTAACTATTTTAAAGGTTCACATACTCTCTTTAACCATTCCTTATCTTTTATGCCATTTTCTATATTTTTATAAACAAATTGGTGATAGCTATTTATCCATTTAACTTCATCTTCAGTAAGCATTTGTATATCTATTAGCTTTTTATCATAAGGAACAGAGGTCAATTGTTTAAAGCTTAAAAAGACGTTTTCTCGCCTTTCAATATACACCAGATTCTCAATTCTTATTCCATACTTTCCTGGAATATAATAACCAGGCTCGTTAGAAAGTATCATGCCTGGAATGAGTTCCACTTTATTTCCTCTTGATATTGCTTGCGGTCCTTCGTGTACCGAAAGGTAACTTCCTACTCCATGTCCTGTACCGTGCATGTAATCCATTCCAAATTTCCATAAATGTATACGCGCTAATATGTCCAATTCTCCACCAGTAGTGCCAGAAGGAAAGACCGCACTTGCTATCGCAATGTGAGCTTTTAATACTATTGTGTAGTGAGCTCGTTGCTCATTGGTTGGACTACCAATTGCTATAGTTCTTGTAACATCGGTTGTGCCATCAAGGTACTGACCACCAGAGTCAATTAAATACAGCCCATCTTCTTGAATGACTTTATTTGTCTTATTGCTTGCACGGTAATGAATGATTGCTCCATTCTCGTTGAATGCTGAAATTGTTGGAAAACTCGGTTGCTTAAACAAATTCTGCTCTTTTCTGTATTCTAAAACTTTTTCTTCAGCTTCAAGCTCAGTAATTTCACTGTCAATATTGTTTTCAAGCCAATATAGAAAATTTATAACTGCTACTCCATCTTTGATGTGCGCACTTATAGCTCCAGTTATTTCAGTTTGATTTTTTACTGCTTTGTGAATCAAACAAGGATCCTCCTTCTCAATTATCTGCTTATTTTCTATTAGACCTCTTTCATTACTTATTGTCATCCCAGTGCTTGACACTGGGATCCATGCTTTTTTATTTCTGGTCAAGCACTGGAATGACACCGAAGCTGATTTTTCATTTAAATAATGGTTATACAAGGGATCTATTGCATTCATAATGCTCATTGGAGTCGTGCTTGGATCTATCACCACCAAATTTAACTTATGTAGTGAATTTTCTAGCTCACTAATATCAAAAACATTTATATGGTTATCAAAATTTGCTTCTATAGTTGAATGTTCTTTATCTTGAATAAATAAATCAACATTGGCATTTTTATACAATATAGCACGACCCAATATACAAGGAGTATATTCAGAACTTTCATTTCTTAAATTTAATAACCACGAAATTGAATTTGGATCGATCGCTCAAACAACACTAACTCGGAATCTCTCTGTTTCCAAAAATGCCTTTAGCAAAACCATGCAAAACCATATAA
>NZ_JBNRJY010000498.1:0-1631 GCF_059414725.1 Wolbachia endosymbiont of Tuta absoluta | reverse complement strand
GATCATTCGGGTAATACTGTTTTGCATTTAGCTGCTAAGAATGGTCACGTAGATGTAGTAAAGGTTTTACTCGAAAAAGGAGCAAATGTTGATGAGAAAGGTTGGCGTGATGCGACTCCTTTGCATTTCGCTGCTAGGAATGGTCACGCAAGTGTAGTAGAGGTTTTACTCAAAGCAGAAGCAAATGTTAATGCAGTAGATATTGAAGGGTGGACTCCTTTACATTTCGCTGCTCTTCATGGTCGAGCAAATATAGTAGAGGTTTTACTCAAAGAAGAAGAAGCAAATGTTAATGCAGTAAATAGTGAAAGGAGGACTCCTTTACATTTCGCTGCTGGGAATGGTCACAAAAAGACAGTAGAGGTTTTACTCAAAGAAGAAGAAGCAAATGTTAATGCAGTAGATATTGAAGGGTGGACTGTTTTGCATTTAGCTGCTAAGAATGGTTACGTAGATGTAGTAAAGGTTTTACTCGAAAAAGGAGCAAATGTTAATGAGAAAGGTTGGCGTGATGCGACTCCTTTGCATTTCGCTGCTAGGAATGGTCACGCAAGTGTAGTAGAGGTTTTACTCAAAGCAGAAGCAAATGTTAACGCAGTAGATCGATATGGAAAGACTCCTTTAGATTATGCTGAAGGTTATGCTAAGAATCAAGACGTAGTAAAAGCTCTATTAGACGCAAGAGGAGGTTCTTTTGTGAAAGCACGTAATAAGGCAATGATTGCTGGTGGAGTGAATACATTATTAGGCACTGCTATAGCAGTGGCACTTTTTACAACTGGAACAATTACAGCTCAGTTGATACCTATCGTTATAGCAGTGGTTGCAGTTACAGCAGCAGCACTGGTAGTTGGTTGTGCTACATATGAATTACTAAAGCCTAGTACTAAAGTTGATGGAGCAGAAAAACCAATTGTCAACTCAATAAATGAACAGCAGAGAGTTACTAGCATTTCTTCATCTTAGAGCGCGTGACGCAGGGTCCTGGATCCCAGTACTGGGATGACAATGAAGGGGCTGCTTGAATAACAACGAAGGGTTATTTGGATAATAGCCGTACTTGATCTGGATCCCAGTGTCTAGGAACTGGGATGACAAGGGGGGATACTAGGATGACAACGAAGGTGCTGGAATGAAAGGAGTGTGAGATAAAGCTACTTGTATAACTGTTGCACATCCATAAACTCTTTCTCGTCTTGCATGCTGATGATAGTGTGAGTGTTGAGAGGTAAAGGGTCATTTCTATGTCCATGTCCTACCCCTTTTATTGTAAATACTGGAAAGTTAACACTTTTTGCAAACCTTTCTTTTACAATTTCAACAAGATTATCATTATAACAGTTAACAAAGTCACCGAATATTACTGCATCTACTCCATCAAAAATATGAGCTTGTTTTAGGTGATCTAGACTTCGCTCAATTGAATATGGATAAACTTTTATGTCTTCTAAAAATAGAATTTTGTTTTTTGCGTTTATTTGCCAAGCAGTTCCTATGCTATTTTCAACCAAAGTCATATTACCACCGATGATTTTAGACTCTAATTTGCCATTTTTTAGTCTAATGCCATTGTCGATCGATCTGCGAAATGACTATTAGCACTTAGATATTTCAGTTTGTTAAAAATTTTT
>NZ_JBNRJY010000497.1:0-351 GCF_059414725.1 Wolbachia endosymbiont of Tuta absoluta | reverse complement strand
GCTCAATACTTAATTTATAGCTCAATTAACCTGACGGTGCCGTTTTCACCAATACAATCTATGCTATGTTCTGTATTATGCATATCATGATCTATATTATGCGAACTATTATGCCGCATGAATTGTATATAAAATTCCACTGATTCTGCATATCTACCTAATGCCGCTAAACTTGCTCCTTTATTATTGTATGCTTCTACATAATTAGGATCGATTTGTATGGCTTGGTTATAAAGTTCCAATGCCTCTTCATGTCTACCTAATGACGTTAAACTGAATCCTTTATTATTGTATGTTCCTGCATAATGAGGATTCAGTTGTATGGCTTGGTCATAAAGTTCCAACGCCTCT
>NZ_JBNRJY010000496.1:0-462 GCF_059414725.1 Wolbachia endosymbiont of Tuta absoluta | reverse complement strand
AATGAAAAGAATAAAATAGTAGGTAGTCCTAGTCGGTATCTGGTTTGTAATTTTCTTTTCTGTCTGTGTGTGTGTGTGTGTGTGTTTAATACAAAAGTTTTAAATAAAACAACAATAATATTTGAAAGTCAAAGGATTTCTTTGTTGTCTGTATTGTGAACATTCTGATACATTTTATGTACTTAGTTGACTATGTTACTACCAGTAATAGCGCATTATTTGACTACCAAATTTAAAACACTTATCGTGTTGGGTACCTATTCAATTATAGAAAACATGCATTATTTTCAACTGCAGGAAGGTTTCGAACATCGTAATAACGATGACGGCTCGTCCATTTAGGCTACTGCGTCTTACACCGCCAAAACATGGACGATCTAGTGCAATGTCTGCAATAATGCCAATATCCGGTACATTTGATTTTACAGCACAAATTGCTTTACAGATTAAATTGTCAGGATT
>NZ_JBNRJY010000495.1:0-728 GCF_059414725.1 Wolbachia endosymbiont of Tuta absoluta | reverse complement strand
GTATTGCAATTTTAGGCGATGGGCTGACAACCTGTCACTATAGTGATACACAGTTATCTGATTGACCCTCAAGCTTTTATATAATATCCGTTTACGGCCTTTAACGCTCTGCCTACCCCGTAAGGGATATAGGCGTGATTTATGTATGTATGTATGTTTAAGGGACTAACTTTAGCCGGTTATTCTTAGCAACTATATGAAAATCCAGTATTAATCATTGCCGCGTGATGCCGGCTTAGAATAGCATCACCCTAACCCATTCCCGCGGGTGTCGTGGGAGGCGACTAAGTGACATGAAGGTTTCATGTGTAATACAATTTTAGGCGACAGGCTGACAACCAGTCACTCTAGTACACGATTATGCAGAAACAGCTCTCAAATATAATTCGTCAAATGTGGTGATAGCGACCGTATTTTAACGGTAGTAACGCACTGGCTACCCCGCAAGGGATTAAGGCGTGATATGTGTATGTAGTATTTATAAACCAACAATACTACAATATTTTGAACATGGTGTACTTTCAATCAGTGGCGCAAACCTTCCTTTTAACCAATGTTTTCTACAGTTGGCTATACAACTAGTATTGTGTGACCTCATGGAGGATGTCTACCATGTATTGGTGGAATGTGTGCGTATTGAAGCCGAAAGGTGCGAATTGTTTCAAAAATTTTCTGATTTAAGCCCTTATAATGTTGGTATTTTTAATAGCATTCTGGCTTCACCTACT
>NZ_JBNRJY010000494.1:0-655 GCF_059414725.1 Wolbachia endosymbiont of Tuta absoluta | reverse complement strand
GGGAAGTGTTTTAAAGTTTGGTATTCAAAATATTGTATTTCACACTTTAGGCAAAGATATATTACATAACTATCTTAATTTTCCTTAATTATAAACGGTTGAAAGGTTATCAACGGATTACATAAAATCCGAAAACAACTTCTTTTAACTTATTAATTAAAAAATAAGTTTGATTCTTCTTCATTGAAAGTAATCTAATCTGTTTGTAAACTTTGTCAAGTTTTTAATTATTATTAATTGTATGAACGCGTCAGATAGTAGCCTAAAACGTGATTTGCTGGAAGCAAGTCCATACATTAGCTCCCAAGTTAATACGTATAATAAAAAACTTTACCTATTCTTATAAAATAAGTGATTTTCTACTTAAACATATTCATGACAAGAAAAAAATATTGCTAGGGACCAAAATAATTCAGCTCTTTTGGAGTACTCCTGGTACCTTATGTGCTACAACCGACTGTACCTACTATCCTACATTGAATGAAATGTTTTTGTTTTATCATTTCAATACGATCGATCAACATTCGTTAGTATTTTGGAGGTTTTTGCAAGACGTCAGTAGTATAATTGTTAACAAAGTTTCCGGAGTAAATCGAGTTGTGTATGATTTAACTTCCAAGCCACCAGCAACTATTGAGTGGGAGTAGCAATAATT
>NZ_JBNRJY010000493.1:0-904 GCF_059414725.1 Wolbachia endosymbiont of Tuta absoluta | reverse complement strand
CGGCTGCTGGCACAGAGTTAGCCGGTGCTTATTCTGCGAGTAACGTCCACTCATCTTGGGTATTAACCAAAAGAGCCTCCTCCTCGCTTAAAGTGCTTTACAACCATAAGGCCTTCTTCACACACGCGGCATGGCTGGATCAGGGTTCCCCCCATTGTCCAATATTCCCCACTGCTGCCTCCCGTAGGAGTCTGGGCCGTGTCTCAGTCCCAGTGTGGCGGATCATCCTCTCAGACCCGCTACAGATCGTCGCCTTGGTAGGCCTTTACCCCACCAACTAGCTAATCCGACTTAGGCTCATCTATTAACGCAAGGTCACAAGTGATCCCCTGCTTTCCCCCGTAGGGCGTATGCGGTATTAGCATCCCTTTCGAGATGTTGTCCCCCATTAATAGGCAGATTCCTAAGTATTACTCACCCGTCCGCCGCTAGGTCAATTACCGAAGCAATCTCCCCCGCTCGACTTGCATGTGTTAAGCCTGCCGCCAGCGTTCAATCTGAGCCATGATCAAACTCTTCAGTTAAAATCATTAGTGACTTAAGGTCACAATTCTGGCTCATCAATGTACTGACAAATTCTCTCAAATAAACTTCGAGTAATTTAAACCAATCAATCAATGATAATATTTCGATCAATCAATCAGTAAAAATCCACACAAGTTGTTCTTCATATTCTCTTAATGATCTTCTTCATGCTTCGTCAGCATCAAGCTAGGTCGGCTATATTACTCTCTATCTCTAGAAAGTCAACTATGATTTCAAATTATTTTTTAAACTTCCTTTCTAAAACCCAACTTAATCAATTCAACCAAGTCATTGTTTTATCAGAAGTTTTAATCTTCATCACCGCCGATGGATGTGCATTCTACAGCATTCCTCAACCAACACAACCCCCTTTTTTAAT
>NZ_JBNRJY010000492.1:0-410 GCF_059414725.1 Wolbachia endosymbiont of Tuta absoluta | reverse complement strand
GGTTGACTCAACGGTGGGAGCAACTGCAGGGCCTAGGGGAAATACAATAGGAATTAGCAAGCCATATGGTGGACCAGATAAATAATTGACCAATGATCCATAAGGAAACTAAAAAAAAAACAATCGACATAAATATTTTTGAAACATCTGAAGCTAGCCTCACCGGACCAAAGGTATATACCTGATTTATAACAATCAACAATCACATCTGAATTGATCAATAATAAATTATTATAGAATCAATAAATAAATCACTTTCCAGCAACATCCACTACCATCCAATTTAAATCTTACCTGAGTTATATATAAAATGTGGCTCCGTGGCTCCTCACGTAGGTCTGAAGTCAAGGACCCAGGTTCGATGTCCGCGCCGTGATCGCTACGGACGTGCACCTATCGCGAATTTGTTT
>NZ_JBNRJY010000491.1:0-29914 GCF_059414725.1 Wolbachia endosymbiont of Tuta absoluta | reverse complement strand
GATTTACAGTGTTCATTTATTAACTCAGTTTATTATGAGATTTAATGGGTTTATTTGTGGATTTACCGCGTTTATTTGGAAATGTATAGCTTTTATTTAGCCTGTTCAAATTTATGTAATATAATAGGTACATGTTCAATGTGAGTTTATTTAGGCTGCTCAAATGTTATTTATATAATAATAATATTCAATGCGTTCCTTTGTTGATTGTGTTGAAATATCTCATGAGGTCAGCATCAGCCAAAGGTACCCAGGCCGCGTTAAACGCAACATTAATCACGCTGCTTTTATTTCACTAGTGCTGTGTTTTTATTGCATTCGATCGTAGATTTACTGGTTTTATTTAGATAATTAATGTGTTTATTTATCGATTTACAGTGTTCATTTATTAACTCAGTTTATTATGAGATTTAATGCGTATATTTATGGATTTAGTGCGTTTATTTGGAAATTTATGGCGTTTATTTAGTCTGTTCAAATTTTATGTAATATTATAGGTACATGTTCAATGCGTTCCTTTGTTGACTGTGTTGAAATATCTCATGAGGTCAGCATCAGGTAACGGTACCCAGGCCGCGTTGAGCGCAGCATTGATCACGCTGCTTTTATTTCACTAGTACTGTGTTTTTATTGCATTCATTAGTACTTAGATATTTACTGATTTAATTTAGAGAATTATTGTGTTTATTTATCGATTTACAGTGTTCATTTATTAACTCAGTTTATTATGAGATTTAATGGGTTTATTTGTGGATTTACCGCGTTTATTTGGAAATTTATAGCGTTTATTTAGTCTGTTCAAATATGTAATATAATATACATGTTCAATGTATTTTCAATAGCCAAATGTAAAGGAGTTTCTTGAGATTGATTTTGCAAATTAACACCTATATCCTGTGCTTCTAATAGAGCTTTTACTACACTTTCTTGATTATTTAGACATGCTATATGCAATAATGTTAATTCTTCTTTGCCAAAATAAGAATCAACACTAAATTTATAATTTATATCAGAACTTTTCTTCTCCCATTCTTTACAAGTAGGTGGGTCTACTTTTTCTAGTTGCTCTTTTATTTTTTCAACTATGTTATCACCATTCAAATCATTTTCACGATTTACTATACCTAATACCTGTTCGAACAATGCTAAATACATATAAAATTCTCCTATAAAAATAATAATATACTTTAATTATTATATACTTAAGCAATAAAGTCAAGAATTTAATTAACTATCATAAACACTCAAGCAAGAAAAAGGGGCTTTTGTGCGAGCGTTATTAATCTTCAGTTTAATAGGATAAGATTCGTCAACATTTCTGTAAGTATCTTCTATATAGAAGGGTTGCTACCAATAAAGCCTAAGCTGACCAAATACATTTCTGTAGATTCAGATCTACTTGACTTTGGTTTGAAGTATCTTACTGTTTTAAACATTTTTTTTAGCTCATTGCAGAAATCTTTATCAGACTCTCCTTGAAAAATTTTTACTACGAACTTGCCATCATGATTCAAAAAATGCTTTGCAAAATTGAGCGCTGCTTCGCATAAAAGCATAATTCTGATATGATCTAACGATTTTAAACCGCAAGATTCTGGTGCCATATCAGATAAAATTACATCAAATTTGTGATCCTTGAATTTTTCTCTTAAAATTTCAAGTTCGCTGATAATATCACACTGTATACACTCTACTCCACTAATTGCGTTTATTGGTTTTATGTCAACAGCAATCACACTCGCTCCTTTCTTAGATGCAACTTGTGACCATCCACCAGGAAAAGCGCCAAGATCAATAATTTTTTGCCCTTGTTGGAGTAGTTTAAATTTATCGTCTATTTCTATTAACTTATATGCCGAGCGCGATCTATAACCGTCCTTATTGGTTTTTTGCACATACTGATCATTCAAATGGCGATGTAGCCATCTTGTTGAAGATAACTTTCTACCTCTAGCTGTTTTTACTCTGGTCTTTATACTAATAACCTACTTATTATTGATTATATCTTTGAGCTCTTTTTCAACTACTTCTTTTACCAATGCATGTAGATACTTATTCAGCCACTCTGAAAGCTGAGGTTTTAAAAGAGATACAACTAATTCTTCAACAGTAAGATCCGCTCTTTTTTGTTGTTTATGCCGTAGTTCGCTTTGCATCTTTTCAAGCAATGTTTTAATTTCCTCCATATTTTCTTTTAAAACTAAATGCTCGTTACTTTGTTCTTGATAGCTCACTTTGTTATTACTCATTTGGATATTATCATACAAATTTTTCTCTTCTGAGTTGTAACTATTAAATTGGTTATTCATTTTCTCACTTTGGCAATTATTCTCTTCTTCACTATTTTCTTTTTCTTCGATGTCTTCTGGGTACTCCTCTTCAAGGCATAATACGTCATCATCTTCATCTATTATTTCTGCTCTATCACCACTTGGATTTTTACCCGATATAGCTTTTTTTATATCTTCTAGTATATCTTTTACAGATTGATTATCGCTCATACCATTAAATTTAAAGGTTTATACTATTTATCATAAAAAGCAAGTTGTAAACACTAATTACATAATTGCTTTTTGCCTGAATTAGATCGGAACGTGCTTTAAATAGTTCATCTTCAGTATCCAAAAGATCAATTGTGCTCTTTAAATTTAAGTTTACTTCTTGCGCAACTCCTTCCAATGCTAAAGCTGCTGCTTTTTCTGCTTCTTGACTTGCTTTAATAATAGCTTTTGCTGTCAGCACGTTATTCCAAGCATTTATAACTGCTTGTTCTATATTTTTTACTGCTTCGTAATAATCGTAAGTGGATTGTTTTGCATCCATTTTAGCTCTACTAACACCAAAAACATTAACTCCTCTTTTAAAGATCGGAATATCAAGAGTAAAGACAACATTCACATTTTCTAGTAACGTGTCTAATTTTATATTGTCCTTTCCAAAATTTTTACTTGCGCTTAGATTCAAAGAAGGAAGCCACTTGGAACTTTCAGCAATCACTTCCATTCCAGCAGCTCTTTTTTTATAAATAGCTGCTTTTAGGGACAAGTTGTTGGTTTTTGCTAACTGTAAACATTCATTTAATTCTGGTATAGAAGGTAGTTTACCATTAGTCTCGTGAAGATTATCAGCATCTTCACCAATTAAATGATAGTAAGCAATATTAGCGAGCTTTAATTCACCTTCAGCATCAACTCTTTTGGATATAGAAGATGAAAATTTTGCTTTTGCGAATAAAACCTCAGCATTAGTAACTTCTCCAAGAGAAAAGCGTTTTTTCATAGCTGACAAATGTTCTAAAGAAACACGTTCTTTATGTTCCCCCAGTTTTAATATTTCTGCCTTTTGTAAAACATTAACATATGCTTTCACAGCGCTGAGTGCAACTTCTTGCTTTGACTGCTGAAATCTAATTTTTGCTGCTTTAAGAAGATGACTTGATCGGCTAAATGTAGCAAAAGTGCCCCCACCGTCTATTATTCTTTGGCTTAATGTTAGACGCTTTCCAGAGTTTTGTCGATCGTTAATAATATTAAAATTACTATCGAAATTATATTGTAAATTAATGTCAGGTAAAAATCCAGCCAATCCAGAAGATTTCAGCTGTTTTTCAGCACTCTTATATTGGTAAAACTGAGACTTTATTTTTGAGCTGTTTTTGATAGCTTTGCTTATGGCTTCTTCCAAATCGATTGCATAGCAACCTATAGTACCAAAAGCAATTATAAGTATAATAATCAATCGAAACATTTTGCTTTCTAGCATGTTGTTTAAGTTATTAGCATAAATTACTTTAATAATCAATAACTAATGTTGTAACTAATGTTATTGACACTATCAAGCAACTCAGTGTATCATAATCTACTGTTATGTATTGATATATGAAAACTTTTTTCTTAAAAGAGAAACAAGTCGATAAAAAATGGCTTGTTATAGATGCAGAAGGATTAGTAGTAGGAAGGCTTGCAGCGTTTGTAGCAGCGCTATTGCGTGGAAAGCATAAGCCTGAATACACACCTCATATGGATTGTGGAGATAATGTAATTATTGTTAATGCAGAAAAGGTACATTTTACCGGAAAGAAACTTAAAGATAAAATCTACTATAGGCATACAGGTTATTCTGGTGGTTTAAAGAAAACTACTCCAGATAATATTTTAAATGGCAAATTCCCTGAGCGTGTGATAAAAATGGCAGTAAAAAGAATGCTTGATGATGGTCCTATGGCACGTAGACGGTTTGAAAATTTGTATGTTTATTCTGGTTCAGAACATAAGCATCAAGGACAGCAACCTGAAAAAATAGATTTTGCCTCTTTAAATCGTAAAAATAAGAAATAATGGAGTAAAAAGTGAAAATAAATAATAATGATCAGCCAAAAAAGGCAATGATTGACTCACTTGGTCGTTCATATGCCACAGGTCGAAGGAAAGAATCTGTAGCAAGAGTATGGATAAAGCCAGGAAGTGGAAAATTTAGTGTTAATAAAAAAGATGATTTAATTTCTTATTTTAAAAGAGAATCAGTGTGTCAAATGATTAAAGCGCCATTCATAGTAACTTCTATGTTAGATAGGTATGATGTGTTTGCAACTGTAAAAGGTGGAGGACTATCTGGCCAAGCAGGTGCCTTAGCTCATGGAATAAGCAGAGCTTTAAGTAGTATAAGTCAAGATCTACACTCTATATTACGTAAGGGTGGATTCTTAACTAGAGATTCACGTGTTGTTGAGCGTAAGAAATATGGTCAACATAAAGCTCGGAAAAAATGTCAGTTTTCTAAGAGATAATTGTTTCATAATGGTATTTTTTTGTAAATATTATACAAGTTCTTACAAGGTTTTATGACATTTTCTCTTTTTATGACGAATTTAGTTGACTATTGGTATTAGCATAATATGCTGTTTATGTAATTTTTCAATATTAAGGTAATTTATGAGTAAAGAAGATATAGTAAACCAACTGAGTCAAGAGTGCTCTAGTCAAGGTATAGATATAACAAAAGCTAGTTTGAGTAAGATTCATGATATTTTTATGGAAACAATCAAGAACGATCTAAATCGTAAAGGTGAAATACGTTTGCATGGAATAGGGACATTCTCTACTGCTATAAGTAAGGAAAGACAATGCCGTAATCCTCAAAATGGTGAGATTATGACCGTTCCTGAAAAGAAAAGAGTAAGGTTTAAAGCAAGTCAAGCTCTTTCAAGTACTTTAAATATCAAAGAGAAAGTATAAGCTACTTAGATATTGTCATTTTCATCTTTTTAGTTACACTGTGTAAGCCATGAAATATAGCCTCGCTGATTAAAGAATGGCCTATATTAAGAGCTGAGATGTGAGGTATTTCTTTTATTCTTTTAGCATGTTTATAATTTATGCCATGCCCTGCGTGGCATTCTATTCCTAGCTTATTAATGTATTCTGCAGAGTTAGTAATAAGTTTTAATTTTTCTTCTGATGGATTATCACAGTAATCCCCTGTGTGAATTTCTATTATGTCAGGCTTTCTTTCTAGCTTCTCAAGATATTTTAGTTGATTAATATTTGGATCGATAAACAGTGAGACTTTTATGTCAAAGCTATGCATTTCCTCTATTATACCAGAAAGTTTACTGTGCATATTCACGATATTCAGGCCACCTTCGGTTGTTAATTCTTCTCTTTTTTCTGGTACTATACAAATCGAATAGGGTTTTACTTCTTTTGCTATTTTGAGCATTTCTTCCGTAGCTGCAATTTCAAGGTTCAACTCAGTGCTAATGTTTTGTTTTAGATTGAATACATCCTCATCTCTGATATGCCTTCTGTCTTCTCGTAAGTGTACGGTGATAAAATCTGCTCCAGCATCAATAGCTATTTTTGCTGCTTTTAATGGATCTGGATAAGAAGCTCCACGTGCGTTGCGAAGGGTTGCAACGTGATCAATATTAACGCCCAATTTCACAATTTACCTCAAAAATTATTTATAAATTATACATATTATTAGATCTTATGCATGTCATTGTTTAATGCCATAGCTGAAAGACGGAGCTAGCAGTTATACCAATTCTCATTGTTGGCAAGTCAAATAAGAAACATTCAAAATTGTTTGATTGTGGAAGTGGAAAGAGAAGTAATAAATTTGCATACACTTGCCCTTTTTTACAGTTAATCTAGTTTATAGAACTACTCGTGGTAATCCAAATAAGATTTTTTCTCATAATCAAGTTATAGTAAACGGGGAAAATTTTTCGCATCTAAAAAATTTTAGATTTAGGATTGAAATTAATAAGTGGAGTGATTATGTAATGCATGTATTAGTAAAAGGAGGTACAACATGAGTAATATAGTTCATTTAAATAAAAACAATAATCGTGATAATTTTAGTGTAAGAGGGTTACAAAGAGCCGTTGATGACATATTTGATAGCTTCTTTACAGGATGGAACCCAGAGCTTTCTAAAAGAGGCAGTAGCCTACTACCAGTTTGTGACCTTTATGAAACAAAGGAAAGCTATTGCCTATCATTAGAGTTACCAGGTATTCCTAAAGAAAGCATAGACATTAGTATATCTGGCGATAACTTAATAGTGAAGGGTGAAAAAACATGTGATAATGAATCAAAAGATAAGCAGTTTTACCACAAAGAAAGGTACTATGGTTCTTTCTATAGATCTATTCAACTTCCAACAAATGTAGAGCAAGATAAGGTATCTGCCAACTTTTTAGATGGGGTATTGCATGTAACCATACCTAAATCAGAGAAACACATCAAGAAAATTGATGTAAAGTAATCAGTAAGTAATAGCAGGCTTCTGACCTTGAGGCTTGCTATTTTAATATCTGTTCAGCAGAGTGGCAAAATAAGGTAAACGAGAAAAGACAACTAAATGAGTGTCATGAAAGTAGCTGATGCTGGCTCCCTTATGAAGGTGTCATCTTAGCACCCAGACACTGATTTTTTAATTGAAAATGTTGTCTTGTTTGTGATAAATTTTGCTCGATGCCAGTGTCGAGCACTGGCATGACATTATAGAAGCTGGAATTACAGTACTTGAATGACAATATTTGCTGTGTAATTTACCTTAAAAAATGAATATTCCTACAACTACGTGTAAGCTACTTTCATGACACTCATTTAGTTGTCTTTTTTGCCACTTTACTGAACAGATATGTAAAATATTAACTTAGCAATACAAAAAATTATCTATAGATTAGACACACCATTAGATCTTATGCATAGTCATTTTTTAATTCCATAGCTGAGACGGAGCCTGCTCCCCTTATCATGAAACTGAAGTCTATATGGTACCACAGTATAATGATATAATAAAATATGAAAAAAATACCAATAAAAAAAAGGCAAAAAAAGCCCGTATTAACTTTAACAATTTAAAATGATTTAATGTGAAAACCATAGGCGCCAATTGTTTTTTTAACTTAAAAATAAAAGTCAAGTATCAGGAATTCTAGACATAAACCCTCCTATATGAATAAAGAGCTAGCAAAAATAAACTTATATATTTTTTGCTGAAATTTGATTATTTGGTGAAAAAACCTGCAGGTGAAGATAGATTTTGGATCCTAAAAAATCTTCATTCTCCACTATAATGAAGCTACTAGAGTCTGTCAAGCAATTTTTTATTTAAATTGCTTGCAATCTTTTTATACACTCATCTTTACCAAGAATTACCATGATATCGATGATTCCAGGCGCATCCATTATTCCAGTTATTGGAGCGCGTAATGAGTGGTATATATCGCTCATTTTTATATTATGTAATTTTGAAAATTCCTTAATCTGAGAAGATAAAAAATTCTTATTCCAATCTTCACTACCTACACTCGAAAGAAATGATGCAAGTAACTTAATTACATTGAGGTTAGATTTGACAATTTGCTGAGCTTCTTCACTAAAATCAACTTGAATATAAAATTTTGCTAAGTCCAATAATTCGGTCAAATAGTTTGCTCTTTTTTTCAGCTCTGTCAGTCCCTGCAGTAAATAGCTCTTTTTTTTGTCAGTTAGAGTATTTTCTCTAAGCATTAGAGTCAGAATATCTTCATTGCTCATATTACTAATATAGTGGTTATTCAAATGCTCCAGTTTTTTGAAATCGAGCCGTGCAGGTGAGCGACCGATGCTTTCTAAATTAAACCACTCTATTGCTTGCTCATCGCTAATAATCTCATCGTTGCCATGACTCCAGCCAAGTCTTAGCAAGTAATTACGCATTGCCTGTGGCAATATTCCCATCTTTTCATAATCGCAAACACTTGTTGCACCATGCCTTTTAGATAACTTATTCCCGTCTTCTCCATGAATAAGCGGTACGTGTGCAAAGCGTGGGACATCAAAATCAAGAGCTTGGTATATTAGTAATTGCTTGAAGGTATTAGTGAGATGATCAGAGCCACGTATAATATCGGTTATTCCAGCATCATGGTCATCAACCACTACAGCAAAAATATATGTTGGAGTATTGTCAGAGCGCAAGATTACTATGTCATCAAGCTGGTCGCTACTTATTGTAACTTGGCCGTATATTTTATCGTCAACAACAATATCTTCTGAGTCTGGCACTTTGAAGCGAACAACAGGCTCTGCATTTGATGTTGAATGAGTACACTTATGCTTATATATTTTTCCTTCTTCCCTTGCTCTTATTTTCTTCTCCGCAACTTCATTCTCGGGGCAGTAACAATGATACGCCCTACCCTTTTCAACTAAAAGATTTGCAACTTCAATATGTCTAGCTATTCTTCTCGATTGGTATATTATTTCTCCATCATAGTTTATTCCAAGCCATTTTAACCCATCTATTATTGCATCAATTGCTTCCTGTGTTGAACGTTTTCTGTCGGTATCCTCAATCCTTAGCAAAAACTCCCCACCATGACGCTTTGCATAGAGCCAATTAAATAACGCAGTACGAGCTCCTCCAATATGTAAAAATCCTGTTGGTGATGGAGCGAATCTAGTGACTATACCTGGCATATTTGTCTATTGTGATAACGTAACCGATGATAACTAAAATTTGTACTTGCAACAACGTGGAACTATAGTAAATTTGAAAGATCAATTTACATTTATTTTTAACAAACTGCATTGTATAATTTAATATTAGTGAATGCAGTGAGGTGTATATATGGATAATTTATTTGAAATTGCAAGAGGAGTTGTAAAAGAAGAGGATGAAAATAAATTTATTGAAGCTTGCAGGAAAAGAGTTGCTTGTGTAGCTAAGCATAGAATTGATGAAAATGGAAACCCATTTCATATAGCAGCAAGTAAAGGGTTTCTATTATCTGCGTTACAGGGGATCATAAAGTATTTAGAAAAAGATACTGAGAGCAAAGTCAAGAAAGCAAAAGAAGCTAAAGATTGGGAAAAAGTAAAAAGATTAGAAAAGGAATTTAAGAATAACAAGAAATATATTAAGGAAGCACTCCTCGATAAAAGCTATATTAAGGATGAAGGGAAGAAGGCAGTATCACCCCTTTATTTCTTGGACCCTGCAGAGCGGAAAGAAGTTAAGCAAATTGCAGATATAAAATGTGGCTTTATATGTAATAAGAAGTTTCATATATGCTTATATATAGTAGGAGCTATAGTGTGTGCTACCGCTATGTGTGTATCTTTGTATCTTCTATTTTCGGCTTCTCAATCTCTTGCATTGGCTTCAATAGCAACAATAGCTTCTGGAGGATCTTCATATCTGTTATTTAAGGCATGTAATGAAGTATATGGCCTCTATAACGAAAGTACTATAGTGACAGATCCTGATGTTATGCAACTTTTAGATAGTGGTTTAGCCCCAGTGTGAAGTATTTGCAGGTAGTAATATAGAAATTTACTTTCTTAACTTAAGAAAGTATACTTATAAGATGATAAGAAAGAAGTATAGTAAGATTTTAGTAGCGAACAGAGGGGAGATTGCCTGCAGAATAATCAAAACTGCGCACAAGATGGGCATATCTTGTGTGTCTGTGTACTCAGATGCAGATGCAAATTCTGTGCATGTAAAGCAAGCAGATGAGTCAAGGCACATTGGCCCTTCGCCTGCTTATCTTAGTTACTTAAATATCGAAAAAATATGCGAAGTAGCAGTTGAAACAGGTGCCGAGGCGGTTCATCCTGGCTATGGGTTTTTAGCAGAAAATCCAGATTTTCCCCGTGCTCTGGAAAAACATAACATAGATTTCATTGGTCCAAGTGCAGAAACAATAGAAGTTACAGCCAATAAAATAACGGCAAAAGAAGAGGCAAGAAAAGCTGGAGTAAATGTAGTGCCAGGATATATGGGTAAGATCGAAGATGCTGCCCACGCAGCCATCGTTGCTGAAGAGATTGGTTTTCCCGTTATGCTCAAAGCTGCATCAGGTGGTGGTGGCAAAGGAATGCGAATTGTATATTCCAAAAAAGAAATTGAACTAGCATTTACATCAGCAACAAATGAAGCAGAGAAAAGTTTTAAAGATGGCAGTATTTTTATAGAGAAATATATAGAGCTGCCAAGACACATTGAAATACAAATCATAGCAGATAAATACGGCAATATAGTGTGTCTTGGGGAGAGAGAGTGCTCGGTACAGAGGAATAACCAGAAAATAATAGAAGAAACACCAAGCCCATTTATTAGTGAAGAAGTAAGACAAAAAATGTATGCTCAATGTGTTTCTTTGGCAAAGCAAGTTGATTATTTTTCAGCAGGTACTGTCGAGTTTGTTGTAGATAAGAACCAAAACTTCTATTTTCTTGAGGTAAATACGAGATTACAAGTTGAGCATCCAGTAACAGAATTTGTCACTGGAATAGATATAGTGGAAGAGATGATCAGAATTTCTTGCGGAGAAAAATTAAGATTTGGTCAGAATGATATTAAACTTATTGGCTCTGCAATAGAAAGCAGAATTTGCGCTGAAGATCCATCAAAGAGATTTTTTCCTTCCAGCGGAAGAATCAAATATTACGACAAACCAGATGATGTAAGAATAGATGATGGAGTAGCTAGCGGTTCAGAAATCAGCATGTTCTACGACTCAATGATTGCAAAAATTATAACCTATGGAAAAGATAGAATAGAAGCAATCAGCAGAATGCAAAAAGCATTGTCTAAATGTTATATAGAAGGAGTAACAAATAATATAGAATTTCTAGAATCCATCTTCCATAATCCAAATTTTATTGCAGCAAAGCTCCACACAAGATTCATTCCAAATCATTATCCTGGTGGGTTTCAAGGCGATCTTATTACAGAAGAATATATTAAAATATTTATCTTTACTGCACTGTATGTTCACTTAGAAAATGAGGGAAAGTATTACAGTAAGTCAACAGACGAAGCATTCATAGTGAAAATAGATGACAATGAGTACTCCGTAAATGCAAAGTATCAAGATAACACATTAACAACAGTATATAACCACAATAAATACTCCGTGGTGGGTAAGTGGAAATCAAGTTACAGATTACTATATATCACAATTAATGATGATACCAATATAGCACTTAAAATAGAAAGGCAAGGCAGCAAATACTTTATAAGACACGCAGGTATGAAAGCTAAATGTTGTGTATTGAAACCTCATGTAGCTGAACTAAGCAAATTAATGCTAAACAACAAAACAGAAGGGATTTCAGTAGACGCTGTAAAATCTCCAATATCCGGTTTATTGGTTAAATTACACGTCAATGCTGGAGATCAGGTAGAGGTAGGACAACCTCTATTTGTTGTAGAGGCAATGAAAATGGAAAATATAATATGTGCTGAATCAGAAATGGTGATAAAAAATATCCCTGTTAAAGAAGGAAAAAATATACATGCTGGTGATTTGGTATTAGATCTGGTTTCTTAAATAACATAAGCAGTATAAACTTGACCCGAATAAGATAAACGAAAACATTTGATGGGCTATAGCAATGGCCATTGGTATATGCAGCAACAAAGTTACTACTCCTAAAATTACCTGAATGATGACGGAGAGTAGCATAATATATACTGGTTTTACACTGGCATTTTTTATTGTGAGTATTGCTGTCAGAACTAATATCAGCAATGCCAATGCCCGGTGTATGAATTGCACTGTTACTCTATTTTCAAAGATATTTAGCCAAGCAGGCTGTAAGTAAAATAAATCTTCCGGAACAATTTGTCCATCCATCAGTGGAAAGGTATTGTAAATTAAACCAGCATTTAGCCCTGCAACAAATGCACCGAAGATTATTTGTACTGTCACTAGGATTAAAATTATCCATATGTAACATGTACTAACCTTAAGTTTAGTTTGCCTTGGTTTGATTTGGTAATCAAAAAATTGATATGACAATAATGCAAAGATAACCAACGCAAGCAGTAAGTGAAGTGCGAGCTTATAGTGACTAACATGAGGATTGACTACCAAACCGCTTTTTACCATATACCAACCAGCAAAAGCTTGTAAAATTCCAAATAATAGTGCTGTAGATAACCTTATTACTGCATTTTTAGGTATTCTTTTTTTTAGTGTAAAGTATATAAACGGTAAAATAAAAACTAAACCTGTCAGCCTTGCAATTAACCTGTGCACATATTCTATTAAGTATATGGTGCGAAACTCTTCCATACTCATACCATAATTAAATGCTTTATATTCAGGTGTAGCTTCATATTTTGATTTTTCTTTTAGCCAGTCTTGTTCACTCAGCGGTGGCAATGTTCCGGTAATTGGTTTCCATTCCGTGATTGACAATCCTGCTTTTGAAAGTCTGGTAAATCCACCAATTCCCACCATGCAAATCACCATGAGAGAGCAGAGAAAAAGCCAAATAGCTACAGGTTTTGCTTCCATAATCCATGCTGAGTTTTATTCCATTGCTGAGGGTGAATAACAAATTCCCACAAAGCGAGAAAAGCTGCAACGCTATGTAGTAGACTATAGACGGGAAAAAATATTGATACTATATAAAAATAAAAAGGCATTTTTTGTTGTCTGATAGCTATTATCAAAAAAATCAAGTTAATACCGTATACTATTATAAAATAATATAAGAATAATTCATTCAAAATTTGAGTCAGCACCAATGAAAGTAACAAAAAAGGAGTCGTGAAAAATATAAAAGCTGAGGAACCAACAAAAAGGTTTAATAGCAAAACTCCCTTAAGCCCAGTGTGCTTAAAAAGTAATTTTATATTTTTTAAATGAACGATATAAGTTTGCATATAACCTTTAATCCAGCGTGCTCTTTGTTTGATCCAAGCAAACACAGTAGTTGGTGATTCTTCCAATGTTTCTGAATCAATAATCCTGGTTTTATATCCCATTTGCGCAAGTCTCAAACCAAGGTCAGCGTCTTCAGTGACATTGTAAGCATCCCAAAAAAGCACTTTCTTTAAAATTTCCACTGAAAAATGGTTACTGCTACCACCCAAAGGTATTGGCATGTTCATTTTTTGAAATCCAGGCAAAAAATATTGAAACCAGTTCATATACTCGAGAGAAAAGAATTTTGTAAGAAAATTGCAACCAAAGTTATAGTAATTTAATTTCGCCTGTACACAAGCCAACTTTTCGTCGCCCTTATTAAATTCAATTAGTGCTTTTTTTAACTGCAACGGATCTGGCTTGTCATCTGCATCATATATTACCACATACTTTCCTCTAGCAAAGCTCATAGCATAATTGCATGACTTAGCTTTTGTTCTAGGCAGAGAATGAGGCACTTTTATTACTTCAAAATACTGTGGTAAAGTGCATTTTTCTATAGCTGCCAACATTTCTTGATCATCGCTCTCTATCACAAGCTTTACATCTAATTTTGATTTTGGATAATCCAAACTTTCAATGCTCTTAATCAATTGCTTTATAACCGCATTCTCTTTAAAAGCAGGCAATAAAATAGTATATATAGGTTCATTCATCTTATCATAATCTGCTTTTTGGTTAGAAATTTTACGCAAGCCAAAAATTTTAGTTACAAATTTGAATAAAGAACTAGAACATCCGATTATAAATATCAACACCAAAGCAAAATATGCATATTTTTTTGTCAGTGTTAAAGTCGAAATCATAACAAAGAAAGAGGAAAAAAAGATTGAACTGAGCCTAATGCTTTTAGCTGAAAAATTAGGATTCTTATAATATAAGTAGTTACTTGCGAATTCTGAAATACCAAAGTGTGAGTTAAGAAGATTTAAAATCTGTTTGCTATCTACTTTTATCAATACATATTCAATACCGTAATGAGATTCGACCCAAAGGTTGATATCTTGGCTTATGTCTTCAACCATAAAAAAAGTAGTATCATTTAATTTTTGCCAAGGAATTATATTAAACCTATAGTAGAAAAGTTTCTCTTGTTCTTTGCATAAACTAGAATCAAATTTAATTTTTTCTACATTATCAGTTTGAAGTACAGGCATTAAACTTAATGCAACTTTTTGCTCAAGTCACGTGAAAACGAAGATATAACCTCACTACTACGCTTATCATCTTTACGTTCATGCATTATTTTTTTTACAGCATCAGCAGCTATACTCGCTGTGTTAGCTTGTAAATCCCCAAGAGCTTTTTCAACTTGGTCAGTAACTTTCTTCAAATTAGAATGGGCATTTTCATCTAACGTTTGATCGAGTTGCTGTCTATTATGCTTAATAATACTATTAGCCTTATCAAGTGCTTCATTCATCATTTTGTTAACTTCTGCATCTAATTTTTTGTATTTTTCAGAAGATTTTTTGTAATACTCCAACATATCTTTTCTGAATTTTTCAGTTTCTTCACTTGAAAACTTGCTTTTGTTACGTTTATTGTTAAGCGCGTTTTTTATTACCTTCCTTAGCAATTTATATGAGAGGATAAAACCTACTAAAAAAGCAAGGCTTATAACTAGTAATGTAGACATAAAAACCCTAAAATTCTTTTGACACCAAGTCAGCAACAAATTCCTCTTCAATCTCAGAATTAGTTAACTTAGTATAGTAAATCAAAGCAATACTAGTAGCCATTTGTTTTAATTCACTAATATACTTAGATTTAAATTGTACTACCTTTTCTTCAACAAGTTTAATCATCTTCTTGTCTTCCTCTTCCAATATATCCTTAACATTCGCTCTCATTTCTTCTACTTGAGCAAATGCATCATCTATGATTTTTTTTGCCCGTACTCTAGCTTGATTTAAAGCTGCATTATACTTGGCAATTTGCTCTTCTGTAAGTCTTAAAAGGTGAATAGAACTATTAAATGAATCTAACACTTCTTTACTTCTAGTGCTTATTATTTCATCTAACTTCGGTAAAAACAAACAACTCACTACAAAAAAAAGTGAAGAGAAAAAAATTAAAAACCAAAAAATTTGAGAAGAGAAAGTTGAAACATCAAGCTGTGGCATCTGTTAAGCAGCAAATATTAATAACATTGCAAGTACAAACGCAAGCAACCCCATGATTTCAACCATGGCAGCACCAATATAAACGTAACTTTTCATTTTACCTTCTGACTCAGGATTTCTCGCAATCCCATTTAACATAGCAGAGAAGATATTAGCTATACCTAAACCAGCACCGAGCATTCCAAATACAGCCAAACCAATTGCTATAAATTTTAAAGCCACTAAATCCATATATTACCTTTAACTATTTCTTTATAATATAATTGTAAAATATTCTGCAAGGAAGTCAATTACTTTACTGCATCTGACAAATATACACATGTTAATATAGTAAATATATAAGCTTGCAAAACTGCAACAAATACTTCAAATCCTATTAGTGCAATTATAAACAAAAAAGGTGCAGGTGTAAAAAATATGTTCATATTTATGACGAATCCTGCTATCACTTTGATGATTGTATGACCCGCAATCATATTTGCTGCAAGCCTTATTGATAAACTAATCGGTCTTACTAAATAAGCAAATAATTTAATAATGATGATTATAGGTGCAAGCCACGAAGGAGTTCCTTTTGGTAGCAATATGCGTAAAAATTCTACTCCTCTTTCTTTAAACCCAACAATCGTTATATAAGTAAAAACCACCATTGATAAAGCGAAGGTAACTATCACATGACTTGTAACTGTGAAACTATAAGGAAGAACACCAACTAAATTACACGATAAAATGAAAATAAATACTGTAAATATCAAAGGAATGTGCTCCAAACCTTTGCTTCCAGTGTTACTTTCTATTATTGAAACAACAAAATCATATACATATTCAACTGCAGCTTGCAAATATCCTGGTATTACTGCACCTTTTCTTATTCCAAGGAGCAAAAACAGTACCATTAATACCACCGAGATCATCATAAAAAGAGATGAGTTGGTAATGTTTATGTCATACCCAAATAATTTTGGTAGTTCTATTATTGTATATACTTTAAATTGTTCTAGCGGATTTAACGCCATCTTGATTTATATACTTAAACTATAATAGTAAGTAAAATATAGATTTTATAGGGTAAAGTCAAGAATTAAGATAGAAGATCCATGCCATTATGGCATAAATATATCAACAAAGTATGTGATTAGAATGCTAATTATAGCCAGCGTTCTATTTAAAAATTCACTAATCTTATTAAGTTACTTAACATCTTGACTTAACATCTTATTTTAACTATAATTTAATTTTAATATGAGGCAATTATGAACGAAATAGATTTTACTAATCCACCTTTAAATTTAGAACAGGAATGTGGTAACGGGTACATCAAGTTTACAGATTATTCTTCTAACTCAGACACTGGTCTTTTCCACATGGCAGGTGAAATGCTAAATGAAAGCCATGATGTTATAGGAAATTTCACTGGTGATGCTTACATTTATAATTTCCATATAGATGATCACAATATGAACATTCAACTCTGCATGGAAATGGACTGCAAAGGTGATATAAAGAAAATTCTTTCTTTGTAGAAAAAGTAGGCTTCTCCTTCGTTTTTTACAATTAGAGAAGCTACTCACTACAACAAGCTTTAAAATCATTATATTTTACATTACAATAACTTTTTTATTTTCTGTTAAATAAATGAAGTTCACATTATCTTGGTTATTAGAGTACTTAGAAACCAATGCTAGTTTAGAGGAAATTATTGATAAATTAACTCACATAGGGTTGGAAGTAGAGAATGTGATCGACAATTCCAGATTGGCCGGGTTTGTTGTTGCAGAAGTATTAGAAGTCGCACCTCATCCAAATGCTGATAAATTAAAATTATGTAAAGTAAATGATGGAAGTAAAGTTCTGCAGATAGTCTGCGGAGCAAAAAATGTTAAAGAAGGCATGAAGACTGTACTTGCATCTCTTGGTAGCACATTGCCAGAAAGCAACTTTACAATTAAGCCTACAAAAATAAGAGGAGTGCTAAGTGAAGGGATGCTCTGCTCTGCCTCTGAGCTTTCGCTGACTCAAGATGAAAGTGAAGGAATAATCGAGCTTTCTGATGATTATAAAACAGGAGATAAATTTTTCAATTGCGATCCTGTAATTGACATAAACATCACTCCAAACCGTGGAGATTGCTTAGGTGTTTATGGAATAGCACGTGATCTAGCAGCAACTGGAATTGGAACGTTAAAGACTTTAATCATTCCACAACTTACCGCTTCTATGAACTCACTAATAAACGTCAAAGTCATCGATGGGGAGAGTTTTATTAGTGGAGTATATATCACTAATGTAAAAAATAAAGAGAGTCCAAAATGGCTAAAAGATAAATTGGAATCGATAGGAATGCGCTCCATTTCTGCAATAGTTGATATTACTAATTACATTATGATATCTTTCGGGCGCCCGATGCACGCGTATGATGCAAAAAAAATAGAAGGAGAGCTCATAGTACGCAAAGCAAATGACGAAGAAAAATTTATTGGTTTAAATGATAAAGAGTACTTATTAAACAAAGACATAAGCGTTATTTCTGATGATAAAAATGTTCATGGAATTGCTGGAATTATGGGCAGCAAGTATAGCGAATGTACACTTGAAACTACTGATATCTTTTTAGAGTCTGCTTGGTTTGACCCCATCTCCATCACTAAATCTTCAAGGCAGCTAGGCATCTCCACAGACTCAAGTTACAGATTTGCACGTTCAATTGACCCTGAATTTACCCTTGATGGACTCAATCTTGCAGCCAAAATGATTTTGGATTTATGTGGCGGAGAAGTGTCAAGCATAGTGTCTGCTGGCAATTTGAATAAGGCTTATACCAAGATAAATTTTGATTATCAGAATGCAAACAAACTTGGAAGTGTATCTGCATCACCTAATGAGGTATTCGATATTTTAACAAAGCTAGGGTTTAGTATCGATAAAAAAACCGAAGGTAATTGGAATATACAAGTACCAAGCTGGAGACCGGACGTAACCATACCTGCTGACTTAGTTGAAGAGGTAGTAAGAATATACGGCTATGATAAAATAAAGGAAGAGCAACTAGCAGAAGACGTTACAGTAGAAGAAGAGACACAAGATGATTTGCGCATTTTAATGACAAGCAGAGGGTTTCATGAAGTGATAACTTGGTCTTTTATGAGTGAATCAACAGCTGAAAAGTTTGGTTACTTGAATAAGTTATTCATTATCGATAATCCATTTAATAATAACTTCAATATAATGAGGCCAAGTGTCATACCAAATTTGTTGCAAGTCACTGCAGATAATATTGCTCACGGGATATCTGATCTCGCAATTTTTGAAATTGGACCAATTTATAATGGTGAGGCTCAGTCTAAGTACGTTTTAAGTGGAATTAGATCAGGAAATAATTCGCCGAAAAACCACTATAACACTGATAGGAAAATAGATATTTTTGACGCAAAGGCTGACCTCATAACAGCTTTGGAACTTTTTAATGTCAATTGTGATAATTTAGCAATAGAGAGAGCAGAAAAAGAATATTATCACCCAGGAAAATCAGGCTCCTTATCTTTTAGAAGTAAAATAGTTGGTTATTTTGGAGAATTGCATCCGAGTATATTGGATTTTTTTAACATCAAACAAAAAATTGTAGGCTTTGAGTTGATATTAGAAAATATCGAAAATTTACCTATAAGTAGAAAAAAATTTATCGATTATAAATATCAAAGTGTAAAACGCGACTTTGCATTTATTGTAAATAAAGATGTAGCAGCAGGCAGTATAATCAATATGGTGAAAAAAAGCTCAGAGCTCATCACAGAAGTTTTGATATTTGATGTATATCATGGAAACAATATAGAATCGAATAAGATGTCTATAGCATTTTCAGTTACTTTCTGCTCTCCAACTCACACTTTAACTGAAGAGGAAATCCAAAAAGAATCAAATATGATAGTCAACTTAGTGTGTGAAAATACTGAAGGAACTTTGAGAGCTCATCATTAAGCCGTAATCGCCGTTTCCTGATTTTGCTGTGTCACGTTTACTTCATCCAATTTATTTCCTATCTTGAATTCAATATCCTTGAAAAACCTATCCCACATTCCATGCAAATGCTCTTCTACTTTAGGCCATACATCATTTTTAAATGTCGTTCCATCATCAGAAAATAAATTACCCAAAAAAACTCCTACTTCCTCATAACTTGATTGAAAATGTTGAAGAAATGTTTCTACTTCCTTATGAGTATCATGTGCCACACTCAACGCTTTTCCTTCTGTGCTCTTATCCCCACGCATTGCAACGGCAAGACCTGTTTGAATATATCCCAAGCCTGTCCTAATAGCTTTTATAGGCTGCAGCCATGAACTCTTATCACTTTTTGGTACATTATTTACTATATTTTCCACCAACCTATTTATTAAAGGAGACAATAAATCTTGACAAAAATGTTTGATATTGTCTTTTGTCTTAATCACAGGACTTTTTATGCACTTTTCTGCCAAATAGTACTCAAGTTCTGCTCTCTCTAGTAACTTCTTAATTGCTTCTTCGTTAAAAGTTTCATGCTCGAACTCCTTCAGTAAATCATCTTCTATTATTGCAAATTTTATTTTTTCACGAGATTCTAGTTCTTCTCTATAATCATTTATTGTTTTTTCATTTATCAATAATCCTTTTTCTTCCAATTTCAACTGTTCTAATGTTTTTAGAATTTCTTTGTTATTTTCTAAGTGCTTCTGTACTAGCTTTGTATTTGGATGCTTTTCTCCTCTTCTCTCTTGCTCATCTTTTAAGTACTTATTTAAATCCTTACTCCCTTCTATTATTTTTCTCAATAGCATAGGTTTTTCAGGTCTTTTTAAGTATTTTTCAATTCTCACTCGATGTGAATTAATCTTTTCTACTAGATCTGGTGCCTCCCTTTCTAATAACTTACATGAATTCTCTATACCCTTTGCTTGACCTCTAAATAAATTTAGCATTTTACATTTCGTTATTTCTAAATACACCTTTTCTACAAAGTCATTCACTTCATCTAAAGCTTCTTCACTTAAAGAAGCTTTTATCTTGTTTTCTAAATTTACAAACTGCTCCTCTATCAGGCTTAATATACCTAATCGGCTTAACTTATCTTTGGCTTTTCTCATTACTGATTTTACTAGCCTTTGCTTAACCTCTTGATTATCATACTCGAACTTAAAAAGACCTTCTAATCTTCTTTTTAAATTATCCTCCGCTAAGCTATTCTTTTTTGCATGTATCCTAATATATCTTTCCTGTCCTTCTTTTTTTAAACACTCAATCTCTCTTTTAGTGTTATCTAGAGCTTTCTTTGTTTCTTTAGGGTACATATCTTCATAAGTATTAATTATTGTCCTTTCAGCTATTTTCCCTTCTTTTATAAGCTGTTTCCATTTTGCTTTAAATACAGGAAGTGCATCATCACTTATATCATCTACTTTCATAAGGGACTCTAGCCGATCATCTTCATCAGTCAAATTAAGTAACTCCTTTATTTTTAGTTCTTTCAAATCTTTGATTATCACTTCTTTCTCATTTGGTAATTCCTTACCTTGACTTTCTAATTTCTGTTTCACTAAAGTATTTTTTAGCTCATCCTCCAGTGAAAAATCTTTTCCCCGTCTATTTTGCTGAAACTTAATTGCTTGTATAAAAGCAACTTGATAAGCATTTTCTATTAAGTGAGTTGTCAACTTAGAATCTATGCTACTCACCACTTTCAGCCTGAATTTACTCAATAATTCCTTCAGTTTATCATGTGTAATATCTTTCTTTTCTAGATTCACCAGCTCTTCCATAGTTCTTGCGCATTCTTGAATCGAAGTTGCAAGCACATTCTTGATTTCACTATGTAAGGGCTTAAGACCATTTTTTAAATTGATGTTAGTTGACAATTTCAGTACGATATTGCGCTCTGAATCCGGCGTTACACTAAACCACTGATTATTTTCATTATCGCATAAATCTCTAAGTAATTGTTTAAATTGCGGTGGAAACTTTATTTCCATATCATATTCAATGCTTGGCTCAGGAACTTCTGTTTCATGAAAAGATACCTCAATATTGTGGTGCTTATTAGAATACTGCCCCGTACTTATTTTAAGAACAGTAACTAAAGAATGGACTAACTCTCTATTTAAAAGATAAAAAGTAGCCAAAGCAACTGTTGCAGGAATAACTAAGGCTGTTAGCACAGCCACATTAACAAAAATTGCTATTGCAGCAAGAACGCCATATGCCAATCTTTTTGGCACACCTGTTTCACTCTTTTTTATCTTATCTTCCACTACACCTTCTTGTGTCTTGCTGTCTGCTTTAAATCTACTATATATGACTAACCCCATTGCAGTAAAAGCAATATAAGGAAGCATTAAAACTGACAGAGCTAAATTTAATACTTTCTTCTCTGGGCAAGCTCTGTTTATCTCTTTCAATATTTCGCTTGACATATTATACCAAGAGGTAAAAAAGTCAGAGTCATAATCCTTATAATGGAATATACTGAGCGGAACATTAAAAGCAGCTATTTGTTTAATTAACCAATCCTGCTTACTTACAGCATCAAAAAACTCTTCTTCCTCTTCTGAATTAGCAAGACCTAAATCATTCCCTTCTTCTACATTAGAAACATCTTCCATAGCATCAAAAAACTCTTCTTCCTCTTCCAAAGCAACATTGGAAATAGATTCTACTTTACCTGAACCATCACTGTTGTTATTTAAATCAATAACTTCTCTATGACCATCTGCAACAACTTGATTCATATCACCACCCTACTTAAGGTAATTTAAGTATAGCATAAACATTACTAACTTTGCAACTTTATTAACTTAATACCAACTGTCAAACCTTGGTATTCCTTAGAATAGAAATCGGCCTCGATCTCTTTATTAGTGTCCAAAGATAAGGCAAGGGTCTGCTCTTTTATATACTCATCCCACCTGTTTATTGCCTCTTTAACTTTCTCATCTTCTGCTTTGATTATTACTCTGATTCTATCTGATATATGGAAATCAGCCTGCTTTCTAGTTTCTTGAATAAGCCTCACAACATCTCTTGCGAGTCCTTCTAGAATTAGTTCGTCATTGAGCTCAGTGCTCAGAATAACAACCCCTTTATTGTCATCAAATACAGAAGAATATTCACTGTTTGCTTTTAACAATAGTTCATATTCACCTTTTTCTATAGTATAGTTCTCTGTTTCATCCCCCAGAAATATTTGCTCATTCTCAATTTGCTTCCACTTTTCTTCTTTGACATATTGAACTAGTTTCTTGATTTTATCTGGAATCTTCTTACCAAGTAGCGGAAAATTTAGTTTTAGCTCTAGTGACGCAACTTCTTTCAACTCACTTACTATTTCTAGTTCTTTTACATTCACCTCATCTCTTATTATCTCTTGATATTCATTTTCAAGGAAATCGCAGGAAGACCTATGATAAATGGTCATACTGCCAAGTGGCTGCCTGATGCGCATGTTAAACGTATTTCTGATGGATAATGCAGAGTTACATATCTCTCTTACCAAATCCATCTTGGCAATGAGTTCACTGTCATATCTATCTGATTGTGGAAAATCAGCCAAATGAACAGATGTTTCTTTGTACTCAAGCCCTTGCCATATAGTCTCTGTTATGAGTGGCAACAAAGGAGCTGCAGCCCGTAGTATGTAATAAAAAACTGTGTATAGAACATTATAAGCATCAGTTTTGTCTTGATCTAAATCATTTTTCCAAAAACGCTCACGACTACGACGAATATACCAATTATTTAACACTTCAAAGAAATTCATCAGGGTTTTACAAGCCTCTTGGGAATTATAGTTGTTCATAGAAGCTTGTATACTTTCCACAGCTTCAAAACATTTGGAAATCATGTAGCGATCAATGGTACTCTGATAATCTTTACAAACCTCAGCTCTAATTCCATCTGCATTTGCATACATGGTAAAAAAGTGATAACTATTCCAAATAGGTTTTATTACGTCCTTCAGAATATCTCGTATCGATTTTCCTTCTTTGTCGAGTAGTAAATTACCACCGCAAACAATGGAACCAGATAGCATAAGAAAACGCAGCGCATCAGAACCACATTTGTCAAAAACCTCCATTGGATCTGCATAATTATTTAAACGCTTGGATAATTTCTGACCTTTCACATCAAGAACCACACCGTGGCATATGCAATTCTTAAATGGCTCACTATCAAATAAAGCAGTGGAAAGCACAAAAAGCGTATAGAACCATCCTCTTGTTTGTGCTATATATTCAGTGATAAAATCCGCAGGGAAATTTTTCTCGAACCATTCTTTATTTTCAAACGGATAGTGAACTTGCGCGAACGGCATCGAGCCAGACTCAAACCAACAATCAAACACATCAGGCACACGACGCATAACTGATTTTCCTGTTGGATCATCAGGATTTGGTCTTATCAAAGTATCGATAAATGGTCTGTGCAAGTCATCTATTTTAACATTAAAATCTCGCTCTAGTTCTGCTATTGAGCCATACACATCCACTCTTGGATATTTTGCATCATCTGATTTCCACACAGGAATTGGCGTACCCCAAAATCGATTGCGTGAAATAGACCAGTCGTGCGCTCCTTCAAGCCATTTTCCAAATTGACCATCTCTAATATGATTCGGCATCCAATTAACTCTCTTATTTAGCTCTGTCATTCTTCCCTTAAACTTTGTCACAGCAACATACCAAGAAGGCATAGTGCGGTAGATTAAAGGAGTGTCAGTTCTCCAGCAGTGTGGATAATTGTGAATATATTGCTCAGTTTTAAACCAGCTCCCCTGCCTTTTTAATTTCTTGATTACTGTATCATTGGCATCAAAAACATGAACTCCTGCCAAATCTGAAACTTCAGTAGTAAATTTTCCAGCGTTATCAACTGGACAAACAGCTCGAATATCATGGCTTTGGCAAAGGTAAAAATCTTCTTCACCAAATCCAGGAGCAGTGTGCACAACACCAGTACCATCTTCTCCTGTAACATAATCAGCAATGAAAACACGGAACGCATTCTTTGTATCTTTAAAGTAATCAAACAGTGGTTTATAGGAAAGACCTGCAAGATCACTCGCTTTAAGTTTTGTATTACAGTTTTCATATTGAATATTGCTTTGTTCACAGTGGCTGACAAATTTCTCTAAATAACTTTCAGCAAAGATGCAGACTTCACCATTTACTAACACCATACAATACTCAATATCCTCCCCTACTGCCAGTGCAAGATTGCTCGGCAACGTCCAAGGCGTTGTAGTCCAAGCAAGTAATCTACATTTTTGTTTAAATTGCTTTGGATTTTCTAAAAGTTCAAAAGCAACAGTTACAGCTTTGCTAATTTTTTCTCTATATGCATTATCAAGCCTTGTTTCAAAATTAGAGAGTGGAGTTTCACACGCCCAGCTATAGGGAACAACGCGTATTGATTCATACACCAGACCTTTATCATAAAGCTGCTTAAATGCCCACATGACCGACTCCATGAATGACTTATCCATAGTCTTATAGTCATTGTGAAAATCTACCCATCTTGCTTGTCTATTTACATACTTCTCCCATTCTGATGAAAATTTCATCACAGAAGTACGGCAATTATTATTAAATTTTTCAATGCCAAATTTCTCTATCTCAGTTCTACCAGATATTCTAAGTTCCTTTTCCGCGCCCATCTCAGCCGGTAGCCCATGGCAATCCCAACCAAATCTGCGTTCAACCCTTTTTTGCAGCATAGTTTGATATCTTGCAAATGCATCTTTTATAAAACCAGTAAGCAAGTGTCCGTAATGCGGAAGTCCATTTGCAAACGGAGGCCCATCATAAAATACAAAACAATGATCCTTGGAACGTTTCTCGACTGACTGCTCAAAAATTTTATTTTCCTGCCAAAATTTTATGATTTCCTTTTCTAGCAATGAAAAATCAGGACTGCTGCTTGTATCAGGATAATACTTCATATTCATTTTAACTGGATAAAATCAAAGAATATAGAGCTTTCTGGAAAATTACAAATCCAAAAACTCTGTTTCTATAAACATTGATAGGTATTGACATTATTATACAGCATATTAATAAATCAGACTTATTTACTTAAGTTAAAGATGAATAAAGACAATAACAGTTGGCCTTATCAGAAATTTCACGATGCTAACAAAAATAATAGTAAAAGCAGCGTTATTTGGAGATCGCTTTCTTATGAATATAATAATTCTGGAAAGGTTGAAAAAGTACACTATCAGTGGGAAAAGAAAAAAAATCCCGCAAATCTATTATATCAAGTCTCATATGATTGCGTAACAGAGAGTTGTAGTCCCTTAAGGATTAAATCTAGATAGCTTATAAACTTATAAAAACACACAAAGTGCTTCTACATGAGAGCATAGGAGCACTTTTCTCTAATTAGGCAGCGCATCCCAACAAACTATTTTGCCGAGCTTCCAATATCCTTACATTTACTATTTTATCTTTGTATTTGTCGTCAGGATCATCAACGCATACTGATTGCATGTATGGGCTTTTACCAATAATTTGATTTTGGTGTTTACCTTTTTTATCACTGAATAGAACAGGAATAGTTTTTCCTATCATACTCTGATTAAATTCAAGTTGTTGCTTGCTAATTAATTCCTGTAAACGAAGAAGACGCTCTGTTTTAACCTCTTCTGGTACTTGATCTTTTCTTTCCGCCCCTGGCGTTCCTGGCCTTGGGCTATATTTAAAACTATAAGCCTGAGCGTACTTTACTTTTTCTACTAACTTCATAGTTTCTTCAAAATCTTTTTCAGTTTCTCCAGGAAACCCAACAATAAAATCAGAAGAAAATTCGATTTCAGGTTTCAATTTGCGCAATCTGTCTATTATTTCCAAATACTCCTCTGCAGTGTGTTTCCTGTTCATTGCATGCAATATTTTATTCGAACCTGACTGCACAGGTAGGTGAACAAACGGCATGAGTTTTGATTCCTCCGCATGTACCAAGTAGAGAGATTCGTGCATATCTCTTGGATGAGAAGTTGTGTAGCGGATTCTTTCTAGCTTTTCAATTTTAGCAATGTGACTAATTAATTTTCCTAAATCCCACACCTCTCCTTCGCACTCTCCATGATAAGCATTAACATTTTGACCGAGCAAATTGATTTCCCTTGCCCCATTTGCAACTAACTTCAATGTTTCACGGAATATTTCATTTACTGGTCGTGAATACTCAGCCCCGCGTGTATATGGTACCACACAAAACGTACAAAATTTATCACAACCTTCTTGTATGGCAAGAAACGCAGAAGACCCCTGGCTATTGCCATAGCATTCATCTGGCAATTTATCAAACTTCGCAACTTCTGGAAAATCAGTATTTATTACATGACCTTTACTTCTGCTTGCTTTGACTATCAGCTCCGGTAAAACAGCGATACTCTGCGGACCAACAACAATATCAACAAAAGGAGCCCTTCTGAACACTTCTTCTCCCTCTGCTTGCGCTACACATCCAGCCACCACTATGGTCATTTCCTTATTTTTTTGTGATGAATGGATTCTTCCAAGCTCTGAGTAAAGCTTTTCTGCTGCCTTTTCTCTAATATGACAAGTATTTAATATCACCAAATCAGCTTGTTCTGCATCACTAACAACGTTGAACCCTAAAGGCTTAACTATATTCTCCATTAAAATGGAGTCATAAACGTTCATCTGACAGCCGTAAGTTTTAATATATAGGCCTTTCATATTTAAAATTCTTCACACAAATTCTAGCAAATTATACGAAAAACTGAATTCTAGTACAACAGCCAATAAAGATTGCTTGACAAACCTTCTCGCTTTCCTTACTCTGACAGTAGGGGTATTTTAAGAGCTCAAAAATCTATCTCAGTCTGCAGACTTTTCAGTCAATTTTTCAAAAAAAACGTAGTGTATCTTCTTCAGCACGTGTTCAAATTCTGTTGTATATGCGCTGCATTTTCTTTCTAATTTTTCAGGAGGATTTTATGTCCAGAATTCCAGATACTTAACCTTTATTCTTAAGCTAAAAACCGATTGGTACCTATGGTTTTTATAAAGAAAGTGCAAAAAATACTTTAAAGAATATGAAATAAAGGTAGAAAAGGTTTGAGTAACCAAAAACTGTTTCCAGGCATAAATTTGTTATGTATACCAAAAAGTAATTACACTAATATAATATTCACACTCATATTCTAATATAGATATAATACTAATTAAAGAGCATGTTATGCAAGAAGAAGTATCAGATTTTACAGATGCTCTTTGTCAAAATAAATGTGATTCCTTTCGAGTGACACTCTCCTATATCTTTCTTTAGGTTATACAGAAGTCTAACACAATTATAGAACAAACGTAAAAGTTCTGGTAAAGTAGTTTTATTTACAAAAAATATGCTACTTGATATTGAAAAATGCAGCATAACAAATGCACTGTGGAAGTTACAAGAAGCAGATCAAAGGGAGATTTTTACTCTTATACAGAGATTTGAGTTGCCAGAAATATTAGCAAGAATATTAGTTGCTCGTGGTGTTAACATAGAAAATGCACATGACTTCTTACACCCACTAATCAGATCGCTATTACCAGATCCCTTTCACCTCCTTGATATGGATAAAGCTGTTTCTCACATAGTAAAAGCAATAAACAATAATGAGAATATTGCAATATTTGGTGATTACGATGTTGATGGTGCAACGTCATCAGCATTGATTAATAGGTACCTAAGAGCGATTGGGACACACTCTATAATCTATATTCCAGATCGTGTTGATGAGGGCTATGGATTGAACACAGATGCTTTATTACAACTTAAAAAGAATGGTATTGATTTATGTATTTCTGTTGATTGCGGTACGCTTGCATATCAACCAATAGAAGATGCAAAAGTCTTTGGACTTGATATTATAGTTGTCGACCATCACCTTGGAACAGAAAAATTACCAAGTGCTGTAGCAGTTGTTAATCCCAACCGCCTTGATGAGAGCTCTCCTTATAATAACTTAGCAGCAGTTGGAGTGTCATTTCTGCTAATTGTTGCTCTTAACAGAATCCTACGTGAGCAAGGATTTTTTACCAACAAAAAAGAACCAGATTTATTTGATCTACTGGATTTGGTTGCTCTTGGAACTGTTTGCGATGTTATGCAGATTACAGGCCTAAATAGGGCTTTTGTTTTACAAGGATTAAAAGTTATGTCAGCAAGAAAAAATGTTGGCTTACGTGTTTTGTTTGACGCTTTGGGAATCCTTGAAAAACCAAGTGTTTCACGATTAGGGTTTAGTATTGGGCCATGTATAAATGCCGGAGGAAGAATTGGAGAAGCATCGCTCGGTGCAAGGTTGCTTTCCACCGATGATGATGATGATGCACATTCAATCGCGCTAAAACTAATAGATTTGAATAATGCAAGAAAAATGCTAGAAAATGAGGCTATTTTGGAAGCCACAACACAAGCGGAAAATTTTGCCCACTTAGGTGTAAATTTTATAATGGTAAGTGGTAATTGGCACCAGGGAATAATTGGTATCATTGCATCAAGACTAAAAGAGCAGTTTCACTTACCAACGATAGTGATATCTTTAAACAATGGAATAGGAAAAGCAAGCTGCAGATCAATTTCTGGGGTAGATATTGGTGCTGCGGTTCTTTCTGCAAAATTTACCAACCTAATCATTGAAGGTGGTGGTCACAGTATGGCAGCAGGATTTTCGATTAAGGAAGATAAAATAAGTGATCTACATGATTTCTTTACTGAAAGATTTGCAAACTCTACAAATGACAAAATCATAAAAGCTGATGGTATAGTAACAGCTAAAGCAATAAACTTATCCCTTTGGAATCAACTGCAGCGCTTAGAGCCATTTGGAGCTGGCAATCCTGAACCGAGATTCATCATTCAAGGAGCAAAGATAAGAAAGCCGGAAGTTATAGGAGTTGACCATATAAAATGTTTTATTGCTGACGATAATGTTATGGTCAAAGCTATTGCGTTTCGCTGTGCAAATACTGAGCTTGGCTCTGCTATTATGCAGGGTAATGTTAAAGCCATTTTGGGTAAAATCTCTATGAATTACTGGAATGGCAATGAATTTGTGCAGTTTTTAATAGAGGATGTATTGACCATTAGTTGATTTACTATTTTACAATAATTACCTATCAATCTCACCAAAGACTATGTCGAGTGAACCGATAATTGCTGCAATGTCAGCAAGCATGTGTCCTTTTGCCATGAAATCTAAGGCCTGTAAATGCGCAAAGCCAGGTGCTCTTATTCGACATCTATAAGGTCTATTGGTACCATCTGAAACTATATATACTCCAAACTCGCCTTTTGGCGCTTCAACAGCCACATAAGCCTCACCTTCTGGCACATGATATCCTTCTGAATAAAGCTTAAAATGATGAATCATAGCCTCCATGGATTCTTTCATTTCTGCTCTTGGCGGTGGAGAAATTTTTCTATCTTCAGTTTTTATTGGCCCTTCAGGCATTTTCTCTATGCATTGCTTCACCAAGCTAACAGACTGCCTAATCTCTGCCATTCTTACTAAATAACGATC
>NZ_JBNRJY010000490.1:0-370 GCF_059414725.1 Wolbachia endosymbiont of Tuta absoluta | reverse complement strand
AAGCAAAGGGTGAAACCGCTGGAAGGGCCGCTAGTAGTTGATACTATGGTGTCTTTCATTTAATTCGTTCGCTTATTTACAAGGGTGGCGTGGCAAAGCTATACAAACTGTTTCACGCAAAGCGTGGAGTAGATTTCTCCTGAAAAACGATAAATTTGTTTTATGTAGGGTTTATGTAAAAACATAGCAATAAAAACGCTTGCCGACGAATAAAGATGCCTCCGCGGGATCGATCTAATACTAGATTAGGACACGTTGTATTCCAGAAGAAATTTTTGTTATGAAGTGCATTTTTATTAAAATCTTTACTGTGATAACATGCACTTTTATTGTTATTATCAGCAGAGAGCTCATTGTAAGGATAACCCTT
>NZ_JBNRJY010000489.1:0-1796 GCF_059414725.1 Wolbachia endosymbiont of Tuta absoluta | reverse complement strand
TATAGGGAAAATTAGGGCAATTTCTACATCAAAAATTAAGAAAATAACAGTAATTAAAAAAAAGTGTAAAGAAAAAGGAATACGAGCTGAAGATCGATCTTTATTGGAAAATTCAGGGACAGGAATAACATTTTTAAGCTATCGTATAACTATCACTTGCTCGCTGGGAGCTCTATTTTTCATACCACTCATTTATGAGTTTATTGATATCGGAATCCATAAAATCCTTTAGTGGTTGACTGGTTTTTATCTCGGCATTTTTAGGGATACACCTATCTTTACATATTGCGTACTTTATATGAAAGTTAATATCAGCGTATTCCTGATTTGGAATGATATTAGTTTTAAAGGGAAATAACACCATATCTTCATATATGTTACTAACAAATGTAACTTCCCCAACTTTATCTTCATGTTCCTTGGGAGTAGACCAATGAATATCTATATTGTATGTTTATAGCTGAAAGGAAAGAGAGTAGGTATCAAACCTTATAAAAAAGTTAAAATACCTAAGCTTATTTTTGTATCATGAAAATTGTAGCAATAAACCTTTTCTTGAGCGTACATTCAAGAAAATTATAGCACATAATCACTACTGTAGTTATAGCTAGGGAGCTCTTCGTTATCAGTAGTTATCTCATCACTCTTTTGAATTACGCTCTCACTTTTACTAGGAGAACCTAAACATCTCATATTACCAGTGTCAGGAATTATCAACTTTACTTCTTTGTCGGAAGTCCATAAAACTTTATCTTTTAATTCAATTAATTCAGTGGGTTTCTTAGTGAGGTTCTTATAAATTGCACAGTTGTTTTTAGGATCATCTTTAAGCTTACCGTCAAAAGTTAAGAAGTGCTCTAAGTGAAGATAGGGTATTTTAGTATTGTTGCCATCTTTATCTATTATCATATTACTCTTATCAACAATTATTAAAGGTGATACCAATTTTGCAACTATAGTTTTACCTGCACATTCTTTTAGCTCTTCTACGCTACGATCTAATACTAGATTAGGACACGTTGTATTCCAGAAGAAATTTTTGTTATGAAGTGCATTTTTATTAAAATCTTTACTGTGATAACATGCACTTTTATTGTTATTATCAGCAGAGAGCTCATTGTAAGGATAACCCTTACCGCTAGTATTCGTTTTACCTTTTCCACTACACCATATACCGCTAGGTAAAAAGTTTGTATAATCTATTGCATTTCCACACTTTGCATCTTCCTTACATTCAAATGTTATAGCAAAATTTGCTGCATAGTATTCCTTAACAGGGTTTGGGTTAGTATAATGCATGATGTTTTCATTGTGTATTAATTCAGGAAAAAATTCCTCCAATAGGTCCTTTATAAACCAACCAGGTTGACAAATGTGCTTAGTAAGAGTAGAATAATTTGCACGTTTTACGCAGTTGTGCATATCATCTGAAGCGTGTGCTGTAGTAATAATCACACCTTCTATTCCTTCTTCTTTTTTTTGATTAGCAGTTTCATTTATTATGTGTTTACATTGATGAGTCATGATTGTATATCAAAAAATTAATATTACTATATTAACATAATATAGTAAATAATTAATGACTTTAATTGCACATAAGGCTTTTAAAGCTCTTTCTCAACTATAGTTGTTAAGCTCTTGCTTTTTAACCTTACTTCTTGTACCACTCATTTATGAGTTTATTGATATCAGAATCTATAAAATCCTTTAGTGGTTGACTGGTTTTTATCTCGGCATTTTTAGGGATACACCTATCTTTACATATTGCGTACTTTATATGAAAGTTAATATCAGCG
>NZ_JBNRJY010000488.1:0-400 GCF_059414725.1 Wolbachia endosymbiont of Tuta absoluta | reverse complement strand
TATTGCAATAGACCCTCTATAGTAACGATGCCTTCAGTGTAGCTAAAAGATCGATCTCGCCTCCACACAGGCCAAAAATTCTCCCTTCTCATTTATTTCTAGCCTCATTAAGTCATTAGCCAGAATATGTACCTCTTTAGCCAATGGGCGTCTTGAAACTTGCAAGTGGGCTAGACTTCCCATGCTCCCTGCTTTTCTACTTAAAGCATCTGCCACAACATTAGCTTTTCCCGGATGATACAAGATAGTGATATCATAGTCCTTCAGTAGTTCCATCCATCTCCTCTGTCTCAAATTCAAATCTTTCTGAATAAAGACATACTGTAAACTACGATGATCGATCATCTTCGTCATACCTAATCACATTTTCTGGTGGAGTTATTTTGCCATCAACTACATT
>NZ_JBNRJY010000487.1:0-888 GCF_059414725.1 Wolbachia endosymbiont of Tuta absoluta | reverse complement strand
TAGGTTTATGGATAGAGGATTTAAATAGGGAAGTTAACAACGCGCTGAAAAATTCACGAATACCGATCGATCTCCGACATCGAAGAATCGCAACGAGGTACAGTAGGTGGTTGTTTGGAGCCAGCGTCCAGACGTGAGTTGCTTGCAAACAAGGAAGCAAACAAATTTACTTCGGAAAATTAAGCAAATTATATGAAAAATACCGCTGTGCCGCCGCCGTTTTCTTCGTATGCGCTACCTTCATTGTACTTAGGCATATCTACTTAGGTGATACGTTACTATGTTCTAAACTAAAAAGTATCATCCACATGACACGTCAAGTCGGGGATCACATTTGACGTCCGATGCGGCGTATTTTGTAAGTGTAAGGGAATAAAATAGAAATTCGCGATTTCCTTTTGTCTGACATACGCATGCGTTATGGATATGTATTAAAAATACACAGCAACTAAATAAATAATGCCCGGTCTTATGATAAATAATGCCCGGTCCGATCCGGCGCGGCGCGCTGTGGCGGCGATGCGGGGCGGAGAGGGAGGGCGCGACAAGGTGCGGCTACCCGAACGGGTATACACGTGAGGGCAGACTCACGAGTGTCAAACCCACAAAATCTTTATGTTTTCGCAAAGGACAGAAAAACTAAAAATGTGGTAAATAAAAATGTATTACAGTAACTTAAATTACCTTTTTTTTGTCTTATCTACTTATGCTGACCATTTTAGTGTGCTCAAATCGGCACCTCTGGAGTAATTACTCTGTTATCTACTGACTTTTGTATTCAATGGTTATAGATATTGGTCTCTCAGGCCGGATAGCAAATTTTGTATTGTCCCTTTAACAACAGAAGCAAGCAATTCATTCTGACATGTAACAAATTCTTGGCCGATG
>NZ_JBNRJY010000486.1:0-412 GCF_059414725.1 Wolbachia endosymbiont of Tuta absoluta | reverse complement strand
GTACATCAAGTTTACAGATTATTCTTCTAACTCAGACACTGGTCTTTTCCACATGGCAGGTGAAATGCTAAATGAAAGCCATGATGTTATAGGAAATTTCACTGGTGATGCTTACATTTATAATTTCCATATAGATGATCGATCTGTTTCGAAATTTCTGATTAGACTCATTACTTAAAATAATGAAATACGTGTTTCAGCATTTTTGAAATTTTAATCTTTAAAGGTGTCAAAAGGGGATCAAAAGTTTACTACCAGTTGGGTTACCCGTTTTCCCATCGGAATGTGAAAATTTCCTGGAATAAATTATACTTATAAACCTTCCTCTCAAGTTACTCTATCCAATAAAAAAAACTGCATCAAAATCCGTTGGGTAATTCTAAAGATATAAGGAGACACCAAATGGGAAGCG
>NZ_JBNRJY010000485.1:0-430 GCF_059414725.1 Wolbachia endosymbiont of Tuta absoluta | reverse complement strand
CTGAATTAATCCTGACTGTTGTAAAACAGACAAATGATTTGACATGGTAGATTGAGAGACATTACCGAGTCTTTCGATATTCCCTGCACACACACCACGCCCAAAGCCACCGCACTGCTCTTCAGACAAATATTGTTGTGGGTTTTTAAGCCACTCCAAAATCTGACGTCGAGTCGGATTCGCCAATGCTTTAGAAATTAAATCAATATCCATCTTAGACACATTCAATTCAGAGCAAAGCTCCATTCAGCATCTTTGCATTTAATATATCGCATTTTTTCGATTTTAATATCGATTTTTTTAGATATATTGCAAAAATACAGATAAAGCTTTGCTTTTGTTAAAATTTTAAATTAAAGACCTTGTTTTAAACTGGCTTCAATAAATTTATCCAGATCGATCTTGAAAATGATGCTAAAAGCAATCCTAT
>NZ_JBNRJY010000484.1:0-480 GCF_059414725.1 Wolbachia endosymbiont of Tuta absoluta | reverse complement strand
GGATGACCTCAACACCTGAAGGTCAGTTGAATAACATAGTTAACGAACTTAAAAAAGCTAATTTTGAGCCAGGTACAAATAAGTTAGCTGTTAGTGCTACAACTGGTATTTGCGAAGGAAGAACAACAAAATGTGATGATCGATCGCAGAACTAACAACCAACGGTTTAAAATTACACTTAAAATCGGCCTATATTTAACATCTGTAAATGCCCCGTATTTTTGTACCTGACGTGCTCTCTGAATTCATTACCTCTCCTGCTTCATCACTTCTAGGTGTCAATTAGGTTACGTTGTGGTCTCACCATTAAATTAACTATTATTGATTGGTTTATCTTACTCTTAAGTAATCCTGAAAATCCGATTAACTACCCTACAACTCTATCACCTCGTTAATTCAAATTGATACTTACAATATTTTGTTTTTTAAATTATATCCATCACATTATTAAAAATCACCCACAACACAAACACAGTTTTA
>NZ_JBNRJY010000483.1:0-390 GCF_059414725.1 Wolbachia endosymbiont of Tuta absoluta | reverse complement strand
ATGGCTCCGTCTAATCCTTTAGGACCAATATCTCCCTTTGTTCCATTTATACCTGGCTCACCTTTTATGCCTGGCTCACCTTTAGAACCTATCTTTCCTTTCTCACCCATATCACCTTTTATTCCCATGGCTCCGTCTAATCCTTTAGGACCAATATCTCCCTTTGTTCCATTTATACCTGGCTCACCTTTTATACCTTGAGGTCCTATATCTCCTTTTAATCCTTCTATACCGGGCTCACCCTTGTTGCCTGTAAGACCTTGTGTACCATTGAAGCCCCTCATACCTGGCTCTCCCTTAGGACCTTCTGGACCTTGCAATCCATTTGCACCTGGTTCTCCTTTCTCACCCATATCACCTTTTATTCCCATGGCTCCGTCTAATCCTTTA
>NZ_JBNRJY010000482.1:0-12074 GCF_059414725.1 Wolbachia endosymbiont of Tuta absoluta | reverse complement strand
GAGATTAATCGTGAGAAGGAACTGCTACTCAAGTGTTATTTGCTTAACAAATTTACTGAAATAGGCATGGCTAAGTTTGATATAGCTTCATGAATTTATTATACATTACCCACTATCCGAAGAGCTGTGCAACAAAGCCATTCCAGTTTCACGCACTGACCATTTGCTGTTTTTACTCATAACTACCTTGTCTGGACGAATACGAAAACAAGTAGCTAATTATCGCATAAAAAAAAGAAGATGTAGAATATCTTCTTTTTTGTGATTAAAGATACATTAAATCTTGATTGTGTATTTCCTCTGCTATAAGCAATAATTTTTCGCTCTCATCAAAGAGACTTTTTGCGCTAGCTGCTAATTTCTCACTAATTTGTGGTAGACATTGTCATAATATACTCCTTAAATTTTTAAAATATATTTATGTTGGTATACAAGTATCAATATTACATTAATATAATTGCTTTTTAGGCATGAGTGACAAGCTGAAGTGGTTTTTAATTACTCAAAAAACAGAAACGTTTCTATTTCCTACACTTTCTAAAACCATAGGCGCCCATTATTAGCTAAAGTAAAGGTCAAGTATCTGGAATTCTGGACATAAAATCCTCCTGTGTAAAAAAGAGTTAGAAAAAAAATGCAGTGCACATACGACAGATATACACTGAAGAATACATTTTTTAATAAGTTTGATTAAAAAGTCTGCAGACTAAAGATAGATTTTGAGCTCTTAAAATATCTCTATTTGTAATTATAATGAGATTGAAAATATGCGGAAGTAATTTTTATACGTTAACGGCTCACCCAACCCACTTGCAATCTGGATCCCAGACTGGGATGGCAAGAAAAGGTTACTCGGATAGGAAGTACTGGAATGACACCATCTAAAAATTGAAGCTTGGTCATATGAAAAAGTTAAAGGAAATCTTCAATCACATTTAAACAGCGCTTCAGCAAACTCTTTGCCAGTAAATTCCCTCAGGTCTTCTATACTTTCACCAATTCCTATAGCGTGTAATTTTACCTTATAAGCTTCTGCAAGCCCAATCACTACTCCACCTTTGGCAGTACCATCTAGCTTTGTTACAATTAACCCGGTAACACCAACCATTTTACTAAAGGCCTCTAATTGGCTATAAGCATTTTGGCCAGTAGTTCCATCAAGAACTAAAATAACATCATGAGGAGCAGTATCATCCAATTTCTTTATCGTTCTATGTATTTTTGACAGCTCTTGCATGAGATTTACATTGTTTTGTAGCCTTCCTGCTGTATCAATTAAAACAACATCAACGCTATCTTTTATCGCTTGACTTACAGCTCTATATGCCACACTTGCAGAATCGCTACCGTGCTCTCCAGTAACAATAGAGCAATCAGAACGTTCTGCCCAAATATTTAGTTGCTCACTCGCAGCAGCTCTGAATGTGTCGCACGCAACAAGCATAACGGATTTTCCTTTTTCCTTATATTTATAGGCAAGTTTACCTATAGTTGTAGTTTTTCCATTACCATTCACTCCGCACACCATTATTATGTGTGGTTTTTTATTCAAAATGAGCGGCTGCACAACAGGGTTTAATATTGTTTCTATTTCGCTCATTAACTGCTGTGTGATAATGTTATGTTCAACTTCTGATTCAAATTTGATACTTGCGAGCTTATCAATAAGCAATCTAGAAGTTTTATGACCTATATCCATGCTAATCAGCAGCTCTTCCAGATCATCTAAAAGCGACTGATCTAATTTTTTTTTGCCAGAAAAAATATTTTTTACTCCATCACTAAAACGGGAGGAGGTTTTTAATAGTCCTTGATAAAGATTACTGAATAAACTCAAGAAATACTCCTTTCAAAATTACCATATAAAGAATGACATGCACTATATGTATTTGTAAAGTAAATACACTCGTAACCTATATATTTTGTGAGTAAAATGTACTGCTTGCTAGTGTATTTTACTTTAGTTTTTAACCTAAATATGTTATAATGTAAGTAATGGTTTACGGGTAATCTATGAGTTATAATGAGAAAATTTTAGATCATTACGAAAATCCAAGGAATGTTGGTTCTCTGGATAAAAATGATCCAAATGTTGGTACTGGTTTAGTTGGTGCACCATCATGCGGAGATGTAATGAAACTGCAAATAAAGGTCAACGATAAAGGTGTTATTGAAGACGCAAAATTTAAAACTTTTGGTTGTGGTTCTGCTATAGCTTCAAGTTCTTTGCTTACAGAAATGATCAAAGGAAAAACTATTGAGAATGTAACAAAGATAAAGAATACTCAAATAGTGGAAGAATTGTCTTTGCCGCCAGTAAAGATACACTGTTCAGTACTTGCTGAGGATGCTATAAAAGCTGCTATTCATGATTATCAAAATAAACAAAAACATTGAGGAATATGAGTGAATTTCAAGGAGTAAATTCTGTTAAAAAACCTATCACTCTAACCGCAAATGCAGTAGAGAGGGTAAGGTTTTTATTGGACAAAAAGAAGCATGCTAACCTTGAAGAAGCAATAGGAATAAGAGTTCTAATTAAGCAAAAAGGATGCTCTGGTTTAAAATATGATATTGAGTATGCATATGATGTTCGTCCTTTGGAGTCGGTAATTGAAGAAAGCTGCAGTGATGATCAAAAAGTCAAGGTGCTGATCGATCCAAAATCTATCATGTTTATCCTTGGCTCTGAAATGGATTATGTAGAGGAAAAATTCTCATCAGGTTTTATTTTCAAAAATCCTAATGAGAAAGGAAAATGTGGTTGTGGAGAGAGTTTTCATGTCTAGCAACCATTTCACATTATTTGGAATTGAACCGGCTTTTAACATCAGCTTTGATGAGCTGGAGAAAAAATATATTGAGCTAAGCAAAACTGATATAAATGAAAGAGAGTCCAAAAGTATGGAAAATATCAACAAAGCTTATCAGGTACTGAAGTCACCGCTAAAGCGTGCCGAACATTTGTTGGATCTTTTTGACGTAAAAAGCAAAAAAGAGCATCTTGATCCTGAAATATTAAATGAATCAATGGAAATAAGAGAATACTTTCTAGACTGCGATGATTTACAATTTGCAAGTAGGATGATTGATGAAAAGGTAAAAGATTGTACTAAAAACCTAATTAATGCTTTTGCTACAAAAAATTTTGATGAAGCTGCTACGCAAGTTTTTAGATTGAGATATTTATATAAGTCATTTGAGGAGATAAAGGAAAATGCGGCCAGTTCAAATTTCTGAACCAAGTTTAAATGAGGTAGTTTTTGGTATAGATCTTGGAACTACTAACTCTTTAATTGCCATGGTAAATAAAGCTGGCAATGTAGAAATATTTAAAGATGAGCAAGGTCGTGAACTATTACCTTCTGTCATTTCATATGAAAAGGATGTACTAAAAGTAGGCTACGATGTTGGCGAAAACGCTATCTGCTCTATAAAACGCTTAATGGGTAAAAGTGTTAAAGACTTGCATAAAGAAGGTATCAATTGTGAAATAGATAACGAAAGTGAAAAAGTTATTAGGGTAAAATGCTCAGAAGAAAAGTATCTCACTCCTATTGAGATCTCTGCTGAGATACTAAAAACTCTATGCAAGAGGGTAAAAAAATTCACAGGGATGAAAGTTAACAAAGCAGTGATTACTGTACCAGCTTATTTTGATGATTCAGCACGTAACGCAACCAAATATGCAGCAAAATTAGCTGGCATAGATGTTCTTCGCCTCATTAATGAACCAACCGCTGCAGCACTTTCTTACTCCATTGAAAAGAACAATAACAGTGGCATATATGCAGTTTATGACCTCGGTGGTGGAACATTTGACATTTCAATATTAAAATTACATCAAGGAGTGTTTCAAGTTCTTGCAGTTGGTGGTGATACTAAACTTGGTGGTGATGATTTTGATCATCTACTTAGTTTAATCGTGCTTGAAAAGTATAGAGAACAGGTAGGTTTAAATAAAAAATGCTCTAGTGTCATCCCAGTGCTCCGACACTGGGATCCAGAAAGTTTGATTGCAAGTGAACACACCAGAAAGTTATATAATAAGAACTGGATTCCAGTGTCAAGCACTGCACCATCTGATACAACTACCTACAAATTACAACATTCATACACTAAAACTGGTATCTGCAATATACGTGCTATAAAAGAGTACCTAAGTGAAGATACCTCTGGCACTTTTGAATTCAGCATCAATGGTGAATTATTTAAGTGCAAAATTACCAAAGAAGAATTCGAGCAAGCAATCAGTCCTTTGGTTAATAAGACTATAAATATAGTTACTCGTACTATAAGCAACATAGATCTTAAAATCGATGATATAAAAGGGGTAATTTTAGTTGGTGGCGCAACTAGAGTGCCATTAGTGCAAAATTCACTAATCAAACTCTTTGGCAATAAAGTGCTGAATGATGTGGATCCGGACAAAGCAGTTGCCAATGGGGCAGCTTTGCAGGCTCATTATTTAACTTCAAACTCAAAAGATAGGAATATTCTCCTTGATGTGCTGCCTTTATCACTTGGCATAGAAACTATGGGGGGAATAGTTGAAAAAATTATACCAAGAAATACACCACTACCAGTTTCAGAAATAAAAGAGTTTACAACTTACGCTAACGGGCAAACAGCAATGAAAATTCACGTTTGTCAAGGAGAACGTGAAATGATAAAAGATAATAAATCTCTAGCACGATTTGAACTCAAAGGTATACCACAATTGCCTGCAGGTTCTGCAAAAGTTGAAATAGGATTTACAGTTAGCATTGATGGAATATTGACTGTCACTGCAAGAGAAAAAACTACTGGAGTCGAACAGACAGTTAAAATAAATTCAAGCTCTGGCTTAAATGAAGAAGATATTCAAGATATGGTCAATCAGTCAGTAAGTAACTTTGATGAAGACATGAAGGCTCGTTCCCTTGCAGAGGCTAAAATTAACGGTAACAAGCTCATACATCTAGTTGAAAATGTTTCTACTGAGCAAAAGTTAAAAATTTTACTACAGAACGCAAAAGACGCTTTACAGGAAAATGACTTAGACAACATTAATAATGCTATCTCTGAGTTAGAAAACTCTGCTTTAGAATTATGCGAATCAGCAGACAGATAGAGTTCATACAACTTTGTGAAGTACCCTGTCAAATCTCAGAGCAATAGGTAACCTAAAATCAAACGGCAACCAATCAACTTTGCCTAATTTAAACGATAAACCAACCATGCTTACGCGTCCAACTATATTTTCAGTTGGTATTAACCCAATTTCAGAAAACCTGCTATCAAAAGAATTATTTCTATTGTCTCCCATAACAAAAAATTGATCATCAGGCACATAATAAACTGGAGTATTGTATGATAACTTATTAGAAAGATTATCTATTAGAATTTCATGCTCCTTGCCGCTCGGGAGTGTTTCGATGTATCTTGCTATATTACGCTTTGACTCATAATCAAAAAAATTTTCAATTTGTCTTCGTTTTACTTTCTGATCATTTAAATATAACTCCCCCTCTATCATTTGCACTTTATCGCCCGGTATTCCTATTACCCGCTTAACAAATCTAATGCTGTCATTTCTTGTAGGCTTGAAAACTATTATATCACCACGCTCCGGAGGGGTATAAAAGATTCTACCGCTAAAGATGTTTGGAGAAAATGGAAAAGAGTGTTTACTATAACCATATGAATATTTACTAGTAAAAATATAATCTCCCTCAAGTAGAGTGCTTTTCATTGAACCAGAAGGAATATGAAATGGCTCAAATAAAAAACTACGTATTGATAGCGCAATTAGTAGCAAAAAAAACAGTGAAGATAAAAACTTTCTCGTTCTTGCTATCCGGTTCTCTCTCAATTCTTTCAATTTTATTTTCTTTATAAATTTAAGCTTATCATAACACATAAAAGTGGTAATGTGAAATTTTACTCATGGGTGTTATTACTCTTTTTCGAAAGTCGAAATAAGCTCTCAAGTAATTGACAGTGATTGATAACCAATAGACATCATTTGCTATGCAATATTGTATAAATCACAATGCTAGTTTTACTAAAAATTATACTATTTTAGATATAATTATAGTATTTAAACTTAAGGTATAGGGATGAACCCTACAATTAGAAAGGTTTTTTGTATTCTACTTATAGTATTATTTATTTCTTTTTCTCATGTTGGAAGTGCTGCTAACTCTAATGACGATACAACTGCTCAAGTAATATGTAATATTATTGGCTACGTTTGGGGAATAGGTGGACCGCTTATGACCGTAGTGATAATAGGAGCAGCTTTACTTGCAATATTTGGTAGAATGCCGTGGCCTGCTCTTTTCGCCCTCGGTGTATTTTGCGCTGTGTTTTTTGGCGCTAAAACTATTGTCATAAAAGTAATGGGTGGTATAAACTCTACAAATGCCTCTTTTATGGAAGAATGTGGAACGGGAGATAAAAAAAAGAGTCAATAGGACTATTTCTTTCTAAAGCAGACTTGGTGCACAGCTTCAACTATATCTTCCACTTGTGGTAATGCTTTCTTTTCTAGGTTTGCAGCATAAGGTAAGGGGACATCCTTGCCGGTTACCCGTACAACCGGAGCGTCAAGGTAGTCAAATCCTTGTTCCATAATCATGGCTGAGAGTTCTGCTCCTATTCCTGCAAATGGCCAACCTTCTTCTATGCTTACTAATCTATTGGTCTTCTTAATAGAGTTAATAACTGTTTCAGTGTCAAGTGGTCTTAAGGTTCTGAGGTCGATAACTTCAGCTTCTATTCCTTCACTAGAGAGTAAATCTGCTGCATTTAACGCATCCATTAGTTTCAATGAAAAAGCAGTGATAGTTACATCCTTTCCTTCCCGTATAACAGCAGCTTTGCCTATCTCAAGTAGATAATCTTTATTTGATAGCTCAGAGTCAGGAACTTCATGCTCATGTCCATAAGCGATCTCGTTTTCTAGAAATATTACCGGATTAGGGTCACGAATTGCAGCTTTAAGCAGACCTCTGCAATCGGAGGCAAAGTAAGGTGCTATTACTTTCAACCCTGGAACATGCGAATACCAAGATGCAAAGCACTGAGAATGTTGTGCAGCAACTCTTGCTGCAGCTCCATTTGGTCCACGAAATACTATAGGGCATCCAAGTTGTCCACCCGACATATAATTTGTTTTTGTTGCGGAATTCACAATTTGGTCGATAGCCTGCATAGAAAAATTAAAAGTCATAAACTCGACTATTGGCCTCAGTCCAGCAAATGCTGCTCCAACAGCAAGACCAGCAAATCCATGTTCAGTAATGGGTGTATCAACTACCCTATTTTCTCCAAACTCTTTCAGTAATCCTTTCGTTACTTTATAAGCACCATCATACTCTGCAACTTCTTCACCCATGATAAATATATCAGGGTCATTTTGCATTTCTTCTCTGATCGCTGTGCATAAAGCTTCTCTTACACTTAAGATTGCCATTTGTAAACCTGTAGATTTCAACTGAAATAACTATATCAAAATTACCAGGAAGCGCACAAGTTAAGTTTTACAAGCATCATGTTGCACTGAGCATTGAATACTTACTTCTTTTAATTCAGTAGGTTGCGGTGATAGTGCGTATGTAACTCCACCGACTATCAATGAAGACATCACAGAAGTTGCAATCATCAATAGAATTGGTAATTGGAAGGCTATACTAAAGGCAACACCTACTGTCAACATGATTGTAAAGTTTACAGAAGCAATTTTTAAGAAAGACAGTTGTCTTTTTTCTGTTTTTTCTAGTAATACTTTATTTGCTTTGGTTTTGCTTAATTCACTATTAAGTGTTGTATTTTTACTTTTTAGATCTTGTATTTGTTGTTTTAGTGATTGATTCTCTTCACTGAGTTTATCAAGTACTTCTAACCTATTCTCATGTCCACCCATGCAATTCTTTACCCGTTTTAATTCCTCATCTGCCTCTTGTAATTTCTGGATTTGGCTATCTCGCAACTGAATTTGAGATGGCAAACTTTCTAAAGTTTGATTATCAACTGCCTCGTCGTGATTTATTTCGGAGCAGGAAGAGGTATTAAATGTAGTTTCAAGTTCTAGACCGCTGTCATCACTACTAACACTTTCGTCAATAGGAGTCTGTTTACCACTACATGTAGCACTTTTTCTTTGCGGTGACTCAAATTTTTCTACCATATTCTTAACACTAACACGTAAGTCTTGCTCACTTACTAAACTGTCACTACTTTCGCACGTAACAGGAGCCTGTGCACCACTACGTATGGTATCATATTGTTTCACAGAATTTATAACATCTGCTGGTGCAGCAGTTTTTTTCTCATGCTTTGTACAAAAATTTTGTTCTGCTTCCTTTAACATTTTTACTATAGCTTCTTTATTTTCTATATTACCAACCACCTCCCTTGGAGTCTTATTTTTGCTTTTTAATGAAGGATTAACTCGATCATCACTTAGTAGTTGTTTTACCATGCTTTCATGTCCACAAGAAGCAGCAATATGCAAAGCAGTTAGCCCATCATTTTTAGAGCCATCTTTTACTCGAGCGCTAACACTTGCTTTCTTTTTTAGTAAAAGTTCCACTATTAACATATTGTTGCATGCTGTAGCAAGATGTAACAACGTCCAATCTTCTGCAGCTTCTTCTGAAATTTTTATACTAAATTGATGTTCTTTACTAAAATTTTTACTAAACTTGTTGTACTCTCCTGCATCTTTTCCTTTTAACTCATTCTTTATTTTTTCAAGTAAATTATCTTCATCCAAATCGCTACTTTCACTTACCTCATTTATTATTTCAAAAAACTTCTCCTTCTCTATTACCATAACCTTTCCCTCTAAATTTATTTTTATCGCTGCATAATCTCACAAAAAAGTTAAATTTATCAAAATTCTATATTTTATATAAAATAAAATTTCCTGTTTCCAAAAATTGGTAAGCATGTTTTTGATGAGATTGTAGAAAACATACTTTTATGACACCATTTGTTGTACGAACTAACTTGGCGAAAACAGATGTTTATATAGTTGTATGGCAAAATGTTTTGCACTAGTTGTGCTACTTCGTTTTCCGTAATAGTTGAAAAAATTAGTAGAAAGTTGTTGTAAGTTTATGTATTTTGAGGCTGTAATGGTCAAAGGTACATGAAGTATGATCAGAGTTAAAGGTGCAAGAGAGCATAATTTGCAGGGTATTGATGTCAATATACCAAAAAATAAGTTAGTTGTTATAACTGGACTAAGTGGTTCTGGTAAGTCTAGCCTCGCATTCGATACGATTTATGCAGAAGGCCAACGCCGATACGTCGAAAGTCTATCGGCTTATGCACGTCAATTTCTTAATATTCAAGATAAACCTGACGTTGAATCGATCACAGGCCTCTCTCCTGCAATATCAATTAACCAAAAATCGATCTCAAAAAATCCAAGATCAACTGTTGGAACCGTTACTGAAATTTATGACTATCTACGCTTAATATATGCGCGAATAGGCATTCCTTACTCACCCGCAACTGGATTGCCAATAACGAAACAGACTGTATCTCAAATTGTAGATACTATTACAGCATTACCTTTAGAAACTAAAGTATATATAATTGCTCCTATTGTACGTGGTAGAAAGGGAGAGCATCTAAAAGAGATACTGGAAATTAAAAAGCAGGGTTACGTAAGACTAAAAATAAACGGTGAAATATGTGATATAGATGACTTGCCTAAGCTCGATAAAAACAAGAAACATGATATTTTTGTGATTGCAGATAGAGTGTCCATATCAGATGATATAGGAAATCGACTACCAAGCAGTATAGAATCAGCATTGAGACTTGCCCATGGCTTAATGTATGCAGAAATAGTTAACTTACCTGATAACCACAATTCCGAGTATAAAAATGGTCAAACTTTAACTTTCTCAGAGAATTTTGCATGTCCTGAGTCTGGCTTTACTCTTGAAGAAATAGAGCCAAGATTGTTTTCTTTTAACAGCCCCTACGGTGCATGCAGTTCATGCAATGGGCTCGGTAAAAAGCTAAGTGTTGATGCAAAGCTAATAGTGCCAGATGAAACGCTCTCGATATCTGAAGGTGCTTTAAAGCCAATTGGATCAATATTCCGTCAAGTGCATACAAACTATGGATTGCTAAAAAATGCAATTCTGTCACTGGCTGAAAATTGCAAATTTAGTCTTGATGTTCCGTGGAAGAATATAGACCAAAAAGTGAAGGATTTAATACTTTTTGGCTCTAGAGAAATGAAATTTCAAGGTTTGGTCAGTATCCTAGAACGCCAGATGGATTACGATGCATCACTTATTGATAGGTATTGTTCTGTTACTGACTGCAAAGAATGTGCTGGCTATAGATTGAGAAAAGAAGCACTTACAGTGAAAATTGATGAAAAACACATAGGTGAAATATCAGGGCTCAGCGTCGATGAATCCCTTGATTGGTTTGAAAATTTGCCAGACAAGCTCACAGAACAACATAAGCAAATTTCAAATAAAATATTAAACGAAATAATCAAAAGGCTGACATTTTTAAAGAATGTAGGGCTAAATTACCTTACACTTGACCGTGAATCTAGCACTCTCTCTGGTGGTGAAAGCCAGAGGATCAGGCTTGCTTCGCAAATTGGCTCTGGTTTAACAGGAGTGCTATACGTGCTTGACGAACCCTCAATTGGCCTTCATCAATGTGATAATGATCGATTAATTGCCACACTTAAAAATCTGAGAGACATGGGTAATACTGTGATTGTTGTTGAACATGATGAAGACACAATAATGGCTGCTGATTATGTGATTGATATTGGTCCTGGAGCTGGTGTAAACGGAGGAAAAGTTGTTGCAGAAGGAACACCAGATCAGTTACAAAAAAATTCAGAGAGCATAACAGGACAGTATTTAAGTGGAAAGAAGGAAATTTCAATTTCAAAAAGAAGAAAGCAAACAACTCAGTTCATAAAGGTAGTTAATGCTTGTGAGAACAACTTAAAAAATATAAATGTTGAATTTCCTATAGGGAATTTTATTTGTGTTACTGGAATATCAGGAGGAGGGAAATCAAGTTTAGTGATAGAAACATTATATAAATACTCAGCACACAAGATAAATCATTCATCTGCAAGGCATGGTCAATGCGACAAAATAGAAGGCCTTGAGTATATAGATAAAATTATAGAAGTTGATCAATCGCCAATTGGTAGGACCCCAGCATCAAATCCAGCAACATATGTTGGTATGTTTACTCACATCAGAAATTGGTTTGCAGGTCTCCCAGAGTCGAAGGCACGAGGTTACAATATAGGCCGATTTTCATTTAATACCAGGGGAGGAAGATGTGAAGCTTGTAAAGGTGATGGGCATTTAAAGATCGAGATGCATTTCCTACCGGATGTTTATGTGAAATGTGAGCAATGTAGAGGACAGAGGTATAACCGAGAAACATTGGAAGTTACTTACAAGGGAAAATCAATTTCTGATGTGCTTGATATGACAATAGATCAAGCATGTGACTTTTTTGAAAATCTTCCAATGATAAAGGAAAAGTTGATTTCTTTACAGGAAGTAGGGCTTGGCTATATAACGCTTGGACAGTCGTCAACAACGTTGTCCGGGGGTGAAGCACAACGAATAAAGCTGTCTAAGGAACTATCAAAGCGATTTACCGGGAAAACATTGTATATTCTCGATGAGCCAACAACTGGGTTACATTTTGAAGATGTAAATAATTTACTGAAAATACTCCATAGGCTAGTTGATTTAGGAAATACTGTTATAGTTATTGAGCACAATTTACATGTTATAAAAACTGCTGATTACATAATAGATATTGGTCCAGAGGGTGGAGTAAAAGGTGGCGAAGTGGTTGCTGTAGGAACTCCAGAAAAAGTTGCACAGACTCCAAAAAGCGTTACAGGCAAGTATCTTAAAACATATTTATTGGTAGGGTCGAGAACTGGCGCGCCTCTTTAGGGCTTGGTGGCTGATCCATTATTTTCATGTTGGGCCTCAATCCAAAATTCCCATGTTTACGTTTCCAGCTCCCGCCTCGTCAAACGCAGCATGCAGTTTTCCCGCACT
>NZ_JBNRJY010000481.1:0-1939 GCF_059414725.1 Wolbachia endosymbiont of Tuta absoluta | reverse complement strand
GGTTATACTTTCTTCATGCGACGGTCTGGTTGGTGCCCTGCTGATGATCGGTACTTTTAGTTACGACATCTCATAAAAATAATACTCGTACTTTACATCGCCTCCATTGGCTTTGGAAATTATAATGTACGACTGCCATATTTAAATAATCATTAACAGTAGCGCGAAACGAAAAATTTACCTGCCCGCCGAAGCACGAAACTGACTTTCATAGGACGGCCTCCAGCCAGATGGACGATGACATAAAGAGGGCGGCTGGTAGCGATTGGATGGCGAAAACACGAGATTGTGCCTTATAGCGTATCCTGTGGGTGGGAGGCCTTCGTCCAGCAGTGGACCAATATAAGCTGATGTGATGTGATGTGATTACACCATCACGCCATACAAAGAAATTAACACTAAGTATTTATCAGTCACGTTTGGTTGCTTCACTAAACAACACCATAAACACTCCATGTTTCGGGTCGAACTTTCTGTCGCAAAATATGCCACTGATGTGACTGAACCTTTATGATCAAGAATTTTCATTGCAATGTTATTTGATTGAAAAACATTTTATTTAAAACCGCCCTTTTCTTTCATGGGCAGCGAAAATAAGCGAATTTTCAATGGGTTTTTAAATAATTATTACCTTTTTAATTTGCTGTCCGTGCGATAACTAAAAGGGAGTACTTAACTTTACTCAACTTGACTTAAACTTTAATCACTTCGGATGTCTTTGGCTTACCGCCTAAGAAATAATTAATGAATTCTGCTGAAAAGCTATATGTTTTAATAAGTAACTGGCAGATGGACCGGCCGACAAAGACGGATGATTGTTGAGTTCAAATTTAAATTCACACTTTTGATCTGTAGTTCATTATTACAAATAACGGCCCACTCGTACCTTATACACGATGGTGGTAGGTAAGCTACAAGCCCTGCGAATACTGATAGAGTGCATGCAGACCTCATGGTCAGTGATACTGAACAACTTTCCCCTAGAAACATACTTACACATATCACGCCTATAATCTCTTGCGGGGTAGGCAGAGCGTAAACGGCCGCAAATAACGTACATTTACACCATATCTGACAAATATTTGAGGGTCATAGTGACAGGTTGTCAGCTCATCGCCTGAAATTGTAATACACACCCTCGAGTCCCTTGGTCGCCTCTTACGACTCCCACGGGAAAGAAATGCCGAAAAAAGAAATTCGAAGCCGGCATCAATATATACGTATTTAATTCAATATTCCCCTCTTCTTTTTCGTGTGGGACACCGAGTCGTCCAACGACCCGAAGAACCCTGGTGTTCCCTATATTCCCTAGAAACATATTTAAGAAAATACAGGAAGGAAAAGATAAATTTAAATATCTAAGCATACAACGGGAAACCATGACACGGAAAGCGACTTTATTTTATACTATGTAGTGATTACTTATTTATCACTACGTAGTATAAAGTAAAGTCGCTTCCCGCGTGGGTCCCTACTATATGTCTGTTTGTTTGTATATATGCTTAAATCTTCAAAACTACCCAAAGGATCTGAATGGGATTTTTTCAAAAGATAGAGTGCTTAAAGATGTTCTTATATATGATTTATGTCGAGAGAAGGTCTGTTTCCCGTGGGAATTCAGATAGGCCGCTAGTTAATAATTAATTATTATTATTTGTTTCAGAACATGGAGGCACACAAATCAAGGGAGGCTACATGCTTCGGTACAAACGTAAGTTATACCATTAAATACAAAATATGCTGTTAAGAAAAATATTGCTACTTCTTTTCGTGTGGGACACCGAGTCGTCCAACGATCGATCCGGTAAGTCTTGAAGCTCCAACAGGAAAGGATGATAGTAGTACCTTCGGTGATTGTATAGAAGATAAGCGAGTTTCTAAACCAGAGGATGCTGCAATACTTGCCGACTTGCGTGGTATTACGACCAATGTTCTTGCA
>NZ_JBNRJY010000480.1:0-490 GCF_059414725.1 Wolbachia endosymbiont of Tuta absoluta | reverse complement strand
ATAGATGTTGTAGTAGTAGTTAGGTATATCATGCATACAACGATGCTTTTAACGAAGTTATGATATAAGTGTATGTGATGTGATTTCCATATTTCCATTCAACCGGCAAAGAAAATCTGTGCCAATTTGAGATAAGATTTGGCAAGTTTCCCAATCACCCAGGTAAACGTACTGGCATAGATAAAGCTTTGATCGATCAATTGGGTCCATATTGGCTGCTCGTGCTATTTATCCTGAGGGTTGTTTCCACCAGAAGCTTAAAACACATAAATACTTGAGTCACTGTGTTGCCTCTTACGACACCCTAAAAATAAATGGGATAATGCTATTCTAAGCCGGCATCACACGGCATCAAAGTTTAGCACTTGAAGTATTTTCAGTTAAAGATACTGTAGAAAATATGAATCCTTCGACAATTATAGGGTTATGTATAGCTACAGTGATACTTGCAGTAGTGTTCAGAGGCCTAATTTTTTTCATGATAATATTT
>NZ_JBNRJY010000479.1:0-356 GCF_059414725.1 Wolbachia endosymbiont of Tuta absoluta | reverse complement strand
ACCTATTCAATTGTGTATAATAAGCAACCATGGGTGAGGAACTAGATCGATCAGAAGCCACAGATGAGATGGAAAGATAACATCAAAAAGGTGGCCAGGCTGGACTCTTACTGCCCAAAACAGAAGGAAGTGGAAAATTTTGAAGAAAGTAGGGAATCAGCCATAAAGCTTTGGCGTAGTGAATTTATAAAAGAAAGAATGTTTAAAATGGGACAAGAAGTAGCAGTTCAACTAAGAGAAAAGACAGACGACAAATGATGGAAATTTCTTGTACCGTTTTCCTTAGAAAGAAGATATGTATAAATAATGTGCCCGTTTATTTTGTAGGAAACCTTTTAGCCTTGTCAGTTTAATAA
>NZ_JBNRJY010000478.1:0-605 GCF_059414725.1 Wolbachia endosymbiont of Tuta absoluta | reverse complement strand
TTTTCATTTTCAGTGTTTTGTCTAAGTGTTTTCTATGTACAACATAATAACTTATGTACAAATATAAAAAATGTAAGCAATAATATCGGCTATGTAGATCTCATGGTACATGTTTCCTTAGTTTGGGGATAGGTGGCGCTGTGTGAAATGTCCAAGATATTAAATTTAATACTTGTTTTATTTATTTCCTTAAATTATCGTGTATCCGATGTACCCTGGCGTTCTAGTTATTATACGTACCTTTAACATGGTTGTATAACGACCGCCATCTAATTATTAGACAGCATTTGGGGAATACGACTTAGGCAGTTCTCACACAAACAGCATGATATTGCGGTGTTATACCGGACCCAGTTTTTGGACAAAATGTGTTTACAAAATTATCCCAAAAAAACAATTTAAAACGGATTTAAGTTGTGTTTAACATCATTATGACATCCCTTTTTTAGCCGAGATACTGGATGGGGAAATTCATCAACTTGGACTAAACTGATCGATCTTAAAAGTTCACCTGATAGAAGACTCAAAATAAAAATAGGAGACTATTTGTTTAAAGAATCAAGAAATATATACAAATTATATAGGAGCGCTCAGGTATATAATCA